>CBDTZM010000075.1:0-7205 GCA_965364915.1 uncultured Pseudomonadales bacterium
CGCTCTGCAATCCGAGATGAACGAACTACGCGCAATCGCCGGAGAGTTGACATCGGCAGCCGGAGATACGGTCGACGCCGCATAACCGGTAGGTGCCAGCATTCCTAGCCCGCTCTGCGCCCATCGCCCTTGGCATCGGATACGATACGCAGCTCGGCGCCACCTTCGACGTAGGCGGTCAAAGCCGGGTGATCGACCGCATCCACTAGACTCTTCACAACGCCGTTCCGGCAAGAACGCGACGCTCGTAAATCGCGCGTCCGTGAATAGTTAGGACATTCCTTGGCGGCAAGCGTCCAAATACGCCGATGTAATCCTTTCACACTCTCTACGGATTCGAAGTCGGCGGCTGTGTAGGACAATGCGACTTGAAATTCTTCTGCCGCCGCGGTTGCAGCGAAAACGACCAAGACGGCTGCGAAAAGGGACTGTTTCATACTGGTGCTCCAATGTGTTCGACTGTAGTTCTATAGGTGCTCCAGACCCCGAAAAGGTCGCAAACAATTTTTAGGGGCTTGATCTTGGGCGCTGATCACCAACTTGGTCGTCGGACCGAACCAGACGCGTAAAAGCCCGTTCCACCCTACACGTTAGGTAGGATCTCAGTGCCCACTTGTTCCAACACATCGAACCGAGTGTCGAAATTCGGCAGGATCATGACCTGATTCAAGCCGGCCGCCCCCAGGCCTTGTAGACGATCGATAAGCTCATCGCGCGTACCGATCATGCTGTTGGCCTGCAAAATCTGCGGCGTCAGGAATTGCTCTTCCTCCTCCATCACCCAGCAATTGTGTCCTGCGTGTATGCGCTGGTGGCGCCGCTCTGCCGGATAGGACTCCAACAACGCCGTGTAGTCGTCCCAGATGCCCGAAAAGGCGTTCGGCGGCTGGTGTCCGAAGTTGCGAAACTGGTCATACGAATAGTGTACGGCGGCCATGGCCATGGCACCGCATTGGCTTTTCACCCTCGCTGAGTCCACGGCTTCGCCGTCCTCCAAGACGACCATCGTGGTAAGTCCCGTGGTGTAATACGCGTCACGATCGAGCGCAACGCCGGCCGCCTCGGCACCGGTTTCGATCAAATGCCAGAGGTTGGCCATCACGGCGGGATTTTGCGGCAGGGCGAGCACCGCACCGTCGCCATGCTTACCGGCGAGCGCCAACGACTTCGGCCCGAACCCCGAAACGTAGAGCGGAATGTCGTCCGTAAAATTGACGAAGCCCTTGTCGGGCATCACATGCCGAATCGGTATCGCGTCTTTGCCGTACGCCGCCTCCTCGCCTTTCAACAATGGCTTGAGCGTCGCGAGATAGTCGTCGTAGGCCGCTATGCGCTGCGGTGGCAGCCCCATGACCCGCATCGCGGTATTGCCGGCGCCCACGCCAAAGAACGTGCGACCGGGCGCAATTGCGTTGATCGTCGCAATGCTGGCGGCGTTCACCGGGGCCGGCCGCGTACCTGTCACCGCAACGCCGGTACCCAGGTTGATGCGATTGGTCTTGCTGGCCGCCAACGCCAATGCGGCATAACAGTCCGACCACAACATTTGACTGTCAGCCAACCAAGCATGGCTGTAACCAAGCGCCTCCGCACGCTCGACGTAGCCGATGTCTCCGACGTGCGATGCCACGCAGATACCCATATCCATTCGAATCCTCCCATTGACCTGACGATCTTGCCAAGCTCATCGTACAGTGCCAAGGTTTGACCGGCATCATTGGGGAGAGAATCCATGCCCGGACCGCTTGAAGGCATTCGTGTCCTAGACGTATCCGCAGTCGTCTCGGGACCGCTGGCGACCATGATGCTGGCCGACCAAGGCGCAGACGTCGTAAAAGTAGAACCCATCGAGCTTGGTGATGTGACACGTTTGCCCGTCAACCATCGTGCCGGCATGTCGGCGCTGTACGCCAACTGCAACCGCGGCAAACGGGCCATCGCACTAGATCTGAAAGACCCCGCCGGGCTCGCGATCGTGTTGGATCTGGCGAAACAGGCGGATGTGTTCATCGAGAACTGGCGCCCCGGTGCTGCCGAGCGACTGGGTCTCGGTGAAGCAGCTCTGCGCGAGTTGAACCCCGATCTCATTTACGCCTCGATCAGCGGTTACGGCACGAGCGGTCCATACTGCGATCGCCGCGTATACGATCCGGTCATTCAAGCCTACACCGGCATGATCGAAAACCAACGCAACCTCGATACCGGTCAGATCGATCTGGTACGAAACATCGTCGCCGATAAAGGCACTGCCTACACAGTGGCGCAAGCGGTGACCGCTGCCTTGTTCGCACGCGAGCGCGGTGCCGGCGGCCAGCGCATAGACGTCCCCATGCTCGATGCGACACTCGCGTTTTTTTGGCCCGACGGCATGATGATGCAGACGCTGCAAGGTGAGGACGTCGCGCAGCCCATCTGCATGGCTGACGTTTATCGCGTATGGGACACGGCGGACGGTCATGTGATCGCATTTTTTCAAAGTACCGCAGAGTTGACCGGTTTGGCCCGGGCCCTGGACCGGTTAGATTGGTTGGCTGACGAGAACTTCACCGACATCGCCAAACGCCTGCACCCCGACAACATCGAGCGAATGACCCAGGCAGTGAAGGACGCCATGCGCCATTTCACTACGAAAGAGATTATCGACCGCTTCAACAGGGAAGAAGTACCCGTCGCGCCGATTCTGTCGCGCGACGAGGTGGTCGACGACCCGCAGATTCAAGCCAACGAAAGCATCATCGAGCGCGACCATCCTGTCTATGGGCGTTACCGCCTGGCAAGACCCGCGCCGCACTTTTCTCAAACCCCTACCGCAGCGGGTCGCGATCCGGCCTTGCACGGCGAACACACCGAAGAGGTACTGCGCGAACTCGGTTACGATGCAAAGAAAATCGATTCACTGCGTGCCAACGGAATCATTGCCTATGATTAGAATTCTCTCAACAATCCTACTCACGCTGTCCTGTGCGGGCTCCTGGTCAGCGGAACGGCAACTTTTGTGGGGCGATACTCACCTGCACACGAATTATTCGTTCGACGCTTTCCTCAACAACAATCTGACGGCTGATCCCGACACCGCGTATCGCTGGGCCAAGGGGCAGCCGGTGATACATCCCTTCAATAGAACCCGGGTACAAATCGGCACGCCTTTGGACTTTCTGGTGGTGTCGGATCATGCCGAACTCATGGGAGCGCTACGCGACATTTACTACAACGGCGTCAACCAAGCAGACGCCGGAATCTTGGACCGTATCTTACAGTGGTACACCGAGCGAACGATTCGGCAGGTTATCGACGACCGCGAAGGAGCCGAGCTGTTCGCCGGCGCCCTACCCATGTCGCAAAACGCCCGCGAGGCTGCGGCGTCGTGGGGCGAAGACATTGGAGCCGCGTTTCCGGTCAGCGACAACGTCGTGAAAGACGCCTGGCGGCAATCCACCGAGGCAACCGAGCGTCACAACGAGCCCGGCAAGTTCACGGCCTTGGTCGGCTGGGAGTGGAGTTCCATACCGGGTGGTGCGAACCTGCATCGCGTCGTGTTCACCGATGCAGACGCGCGCACGGCACAGGGGTTTCTGCCGTTTGCCAGCTTCGATAGTCCGTATCCGGAAGACCTCTGGCAGTGGCTGGAGAAAACGGCTGCCGCCACCGGTGCTGAGTTCACCGCCATTCCTCACAACTCCAACATCTCCAAAGGCTTCATGTTCGACGAGACCTCACTACGCGGCGCCGCCTACACGCCAGCCTACGCACAACTGCGCGCCAAGTGGGAGCGGGTCGTCGAAGTCACGCAGATCAAGGGCGACTCGGAAGCGCATCCGGATCTATCGCCGAACGACGAGTTCGCCGATTTCGAGTCCTACCCCTTCTACATTCAACAGGATCGCGAAACCTATCGGGCACGGCCGGGCGACTATGCGCGCTCGGCGTTAAAGCGCGGTCTGAGCTTACAGACAGCGGTGGGCACCAACCCCTACCAGTTCGGGATGATCGGATCGACAGATGCTCATACCGGTCTTTCATCGGCCGAAGAGCCAAACTTCTGGGGCAAGATGGCGACCGATTCGACGCCGGAAACCAAGGCCGGTTTTAGCATCGCAGGCGGACCTACGGGATGGTCCATGTCGGCATCGGGACTGGCCGCGGTCTGGGCCGAAGCCAATACGCGCGCCGACATCATGGCGGCCTTCAAACGACGCGAAGTGTACGCCACCACCGGTTCGCGCATTCGCGTGCAGGTCTTCGGCGGCTGGCATTTCTCTGCAGACGATCTCTCGAGCACCAACCTCTACGCAACGGGTACAAGGTTGGGCGTACCCATGGGCGGCGAACTCCAACGCTCCGAGGATGGGGTAGCGCCCTCGTTCATGATCATCGCCCAACGTGATCCGCGGGGCGCCAAATTGGACCGCATCCAGGTCGTCAAGGGATGGCTCGCAAGCGACGGTGCAGAAAACGAACGCATCTATAACGTCGCCTGGTCGGACGACCGAACGCTCGATGCCGATGGCAAACTACCGCCGGTGGGTAATACGGTAAACCTCGCTACGGGTCGCTACACCAACGACATCGGGGCCACAGAACTGACCACCGTGTGGGCAGATCCCGAATTCGACCCCAGTGAGCGAGCGTTCTACTACGTTCGCGTGCTGGAGATACCGACGCCGCGCCACGGACTATTGGACGCGTTGGCCCTTGGCGAAACGCAACCGCTGGAAGGACCCGCGACGATTCAGGAACGAGCGTATACCTCACCTGTGTGGTATTCGCCGTAAAGACACCACCCATGCTTTGAATTTGCCATCGGTGTAGACTCGGCTGTTGCTGTCACGTCTGATTCACTAGGGAAGGGGGTTAGTTGCGATGGAGACGATTCAGAAAGGGTTTACCCTAATCGAGTTGATGATCGTGGTAGCCATCATAGGCGTCTTGGCCGCATTAGCGCTGCCCGCTTATCAGGACTACATCGAGAACTCGAATATGTCGAAGATCACCACTCACCTCGAGGAAGGTGCTCGATTTGCACAAAACGAGTTGCGTAAGGTACAGGCGGACGTTGCCATTGGGCGCACGGTCAACTTGACGGCCGCAGATCCGGCCCATTCCGAGGTGAACCTCATTGCGCTGCTCAACCAAGAAGGCGCCACGGCACCCAGCGGCGGTGCTGCTTACATTCAGGGTGCTGGTGATGCGGCCACCGGTGCAATTGGCGTAACCGTAACGGGTACGCTGGCCGGTGGTGACTGGCTGGCAGTCTTCGATCGCCCGCTGATCTACACGTTTACGACTTCGTTGACACGTACCGCCGACTGGACAAACATTTAGTTTCGGTTGCCGACACGCATCAGACGCGCTGGACGAGCGTACCCGTACCGAGGCCGCCGCCGCAGCACATGCTGATCAAACCGTACGTACCCTCGGTTCTCTGCAGCTCGTGAACCGCTTTGGTAATCAAGAAGCAACCCGTCGCACCCAGCGGGTGGCCGAGCGATATCGCTCCACCGTTGGGGTTGACCTTGTCCATGTCCGCGCCAACGGCCTTCGCCCAGGACAAAACAACCGACGCGAACGCCTCGTTCACTTCGAACACGTCCACGTCGCTAATCGAGACCCCAGCGTCCTGCAAAACCTTCTCGGTGGCAGGAATGGGCCCTTCCAGCATCAGGACCGGGTCGCAGCCGACGAGCGCCGTCGTCACCACCTTGGCCATCGGTTGCAAACCGAGCTCTGCGGCTTTCTCGGCACTCATCATCAACACCGCGGCAGCGCCATCGGCAATCTGCGATGACGTGCCCGCGGTATGAATACCGTCCTCCCGCGCGACCGGCTTCAATCCGGCCAATGCTTCGAGGCTGGTATCGCGCGGTATCTCATCCCGATCGAAGATCTTGGTGGCATCCGTGCGGTTGCCTTCATCGTCGAATACCGGCACTTCCAGCGGAATGATCTGACTCTCGAAACGACCTTCGTCGACTGCGCGCGCCGCGCGAAGTTGGGACTGCAAGCCGAAGTTGTCGGCGTCCTGACGCGTGAGTTGGTACTTCTCCGCCACGCGCTCGGCACCCTCGAACTGGCTCGTGAACTCGTATTGTTCAAAGTAACTTCGTGCGACCGGCTTGCCATACTCTTTCGGCAAGCCCACTGAATCCGATCCAATACGCAGGCGGCTCATGTTTTCCACGCCACATGCCAGGACGACATCGGCCATGCCAGACTTGATGAGGCTCTGTGCGAGCATCGCGGCCTCTTGAGAAGAACCGCACTGAGCATCTATCGTAATCGCGGGTGTCTGCTCATCGCCGCCGTGGGCCAGCCAAGCGGTACGAATAACGTTCATGCCTTGAGCGCCAAGCTTGTTGATACATCCGCCCACCACCTGGTCCACCTGTTTGGACTGTAGACCGTTGCGTTCCAACAGCTTCATCATCACTTGCCCGAGGGAATCGGTGGGATGCACGTATCCCAACGAGCCTTCTTTTTTACCCACCGCCGATCGACCGGCATCCACGATTACGACATCACCCACTGAATTCTCCCTTTGTCTCAAATCACAACCAGACCAGAAAATCTATCTTACCGCGCCTTCGACCTCTAGATCCCCGGCACTCACGGACGCACCTCGTAGTAAAGATTGCTGGGGTCTTTGAAGTCGTGTTGATGAAACCGTGTGAAGCCACCGGCACTGACCATTCGCTCTGCGACCTCCGGATTGAATCCCAACGTACCCAATCCGGCACCACCCGGTTCCGACAGGGCCGATGACATGCAAGCCGATACCGAAAAGCCGTAGAACATGGCGAGCAAAGGGTTGCGCATGTTCTGCTTCAAGTCCGGCTGGCTGCGTATGTCTTTGATCAACCAGGTGCCGTCCTCCTTCATCGCTCGATGGATGGACACAATGACATCGGCGGGCCGGGTCATGTCATGGATGCAATCGAACGTGATCAGAAAATCGAACGTGGGTTGTTTGGGCAGATCTTCCCCGCCCGCGACCTGTAGATCGACGTTGACCAAGCCCATTTTGGCGACCTTCTCACGACACCGATCGATGGCGTGAACGCTCGGGTCGTAACCGCGAAACTCGGAATTTGGGAAGGCCTCGGCCATTGCCATCAGCGCTAAACCTCCTCCGCAGCCTACATCCGCGACAACTGCGCCGGTATCGAGCTTGTCTATTACCCCGTCCAACGCAGGCAAAATCTTCGGCA
>CBDTZM010000076.1:0-7198 GCA_965364915.1 uncultured Pseudomonadales bacterium
ATGTTGACGATGGGCCAGGAGAAAATGTCCAAGTCCGTGGGCAACATCGTCACCATCCGCGAACTGCGAGAACGCTATTCCGGAGAAGTGCTGCGCTACGCGTTGCTGCGCGGGCAGTATCGCTCGCAGCTCGTGTGGTCCGAAGATTTGCTCGATCAGGCGCAAAACAGCCTCGACGCGTTATACCAAGCGCTGCGCGACGTCGAGGACCTTGGCAACGACACGTCGGATGCCTTTGCCTTTATGGCCGCCGACGTGTACCCGAAAACCGTGTTGGACACTTTGTTAGACGATCTCAATACACCGCAAGCTCTTGCTGCCATGCACGCCATCGCCAACGGACTCAATAAAACTCGCGCTCCCGACGAAGCGCGCGAATTGCGGCGCCAGCTGTTGGCCGGCGGCTGGTTGCTCGGACTGTTGCACCAAACGACAACCGCGTACTTCCAACGAGGCGGCGATCTTGATCCAAGCACCATCGACGGGTTGATTGACGAGCGCAACGCTGCACGCGCCGCCAAAAACTTTACCCGCGCCGACGAGATCCGACAGGAACTCGCAGATCTAGGTGTCGAGCTCGAAGACACAACCGATGGCACTCGCTGGAAACGCAGCGGAGACTAACGCTTTGCATTCCATCGGCATCGTCGGAGCGGGAATCGGCGGGTTGACGTTGGCGCTGGCCTGTCGCGACAACGGCTTCAAGGAAATTACGGTATACGAGCAAGCCGACGACGTGGGGGCTTTCGGTGCGG
The DNA here is from genome assembly GCA_965364915.1 of uncultured Pseudomonadales bacterium. Taxonomy (GTDB): domain Bacteria; phylum Pseudomonadota; class Gammaproteobacteria; order Pseudomonadales; family Azotimanducaceae; genus Azophilus. The sequence continues at coordinate 756 of CBDTZM010000076.1, forward strand.
GTATTCAACTCTCGCCGAATGCCACCCGTGTGCTGCGGGCGCTCAAACTTCGCGAGGCGCTTCAAGAACACGTCTTCTACCCTCTGGCCGTGCATTTTCGTACCGCCAAGACGGGTTTCATCGTGGCCCAACGGCCGCTCGGCAAATTCTCGGAAGATCGCTACGGCGCACCTTACTACCACATTCATCGAGCCGATTTGCACCAGGTGCTTTTCGATGCCGCCATTGACGCGGAAATCGACATCCAGGTCGCAAAAAGTTGCACCGACGTAGAACCCAAGGACGGCACGATCGCCTTCAACGACGGCACGAGCGCCAGACACGATGTGGTCGTGGGGTGCGACGGTATTCACTCGGCTGTACGGTCGGCAATACTCGGTCCAGATGCGCCGCGCTTTACCGGACACGTCGCTTGGCGCGGGATGGTCCCCGTTGAGCGGCTGCCGGATCGGCTCATCACACCGACGGCGACCGTGTGGATGGGCCCGCGCAAACACTTCGTACACTACTATGTGCGCGGCGGCACGCTGGTTAACTTCGTGGGCATCGTGGAAAACTCGAGCTGGCAGGAGGAGTCCTGGCGCATTCTCGGCGACAAACGAGAACTCGCTGCCGAGTTTGCCGACTGGCACCCAAGCCTGGCGACCTTGATCGACAACGCGGACGACTGTTTCAAGTGGGCGCTCTACGATCGCGATCCGATGTCGATATGGTCGCTTGGCCGGGCGACGCTGCTGGGAGACGCCTGTCACCCTATGCTGCCCTATATGGCGCAAGGCGCTGCCATGGCTATCGAGGATGCGTGGGTACTCTCGCGCATGCTCGAGCACTACGAAGAGGACGTTGGCGACGCGTTTACCGAGTACGAGCGGTACCGAAGGCCGCGCACCGCCCGGATACAGACCGGGTCGCGCTCCCAAGGCCGAGATTTTCATCTGGCTGACGGTTGGTCGATCATCAAACGCAACCTGCGTTTGGGCTTCGGGACCCGGTTCCTCCCTGAAATTGCGATGCAGCAGTTGGATTGGGTGCATGGCTACGACTGCATTCGCGGTTTCGACTGAGCGAAGGTAAGATTCCCGCTCTCCACAAAGGTTGTGGAGACGACCAGAGTGTACGGGAAGTCGGTTAGAGTCCGACACTGCCCCCGCAACGGTAATCGAGAAGACGATATCGCGTGGTTCGGCACCTCTGACAACCAATCAGCGGTGCCCGCGCCACAGCCACTGTGCCTTATCGGTATGGGAAGGTGATGACGAAAGCGCTCGTGAGTCCGGAGACCGGCTCTGACTCGACCCAGTCATATCTGTCCGGGGTGGACGGAGCCGTTGGATGCCAACATGAAAACCCAATTCCCTACTCCGCTGCTGGCGCTTGCCAGCCTTGCCTTTACCATTTCTGCAGTAGCGGCCGAGGAGCCTCAGCAAAAACTCGAGACCATGGTCGTCACCGCACACCGAATACCGACTTCGGACCCGGTCCTGCCGGTCACAATCGTTCGGTACGAGAACCACTCGCCGGTTGGTGTCGAAGTTCTACGACGCCTACCCAACTTCGCGATCAGCCAATCAGGCAGCCAGGGCGGACTCACCCAGGTGCGCGTACGCGGCTCTGAAGCCAACCACACGATGGTGCTGATCGATGGCGTCGAAGCCAACGATCCGGCCACTGGATCGGAATACAACTTCGCTCACTTCCTGCCCTACGCTTCGAGCCACATCGAATTCCTTGCGGGAGCCCAAAGCGCCATATGGGGGAGCGACGCGCTAGCCGGCGTCATCAATCTATCGACCGAGCCGGTCGATCGCGTACGCACGCTCGGTGTAGAAGCAGGATCGTTCGACACTCGAATCGCAACCCTGCAAATAGCAGATCGCCGCGAGCACTACTACTACAACGCCGCAATTCTGGACTACACGACCGACGGTACGAACAACGCACGCGTCGGTGGAGAAAAGGACGGCTACGATCACTTGAGTTGGCATCTGAGCAGCGGATGGCTTGGGGAGCGTTGGCGTTTGCGTTCGACCCTGCGCGAGACCAGGACCGAATCAGAGTTCGACCCACTCTCGTTCACGACTTTCTTACCAATCGACGGCGATAGCGAGGGCGAACACGACGAATTACTCGCGAGCGCGAGTCTCGAGGTGGTGAGTGATCGGTGGTTCCAACAACTGCAGTTGAGCTACCTGACAACAGACAACGCTGCGTTCGCAAACGGCACGCGTCTGAGCACGACGGAGGGCGAGCGCCTGAAAGCCACCTACAACGGTAGCTTCAGCTTCAATCCTGCGGCCGAACTACAACTACTGCTGGAATACGAAGAAGAGCGCTTCGACCAGTCCGGCGCCCCGAGCTTCTTTGGCGATCCCAATCAGGCGCAAAAAGTGGACACGACGAGCGCCGGTCTCGAATATCTAGGCCACGTTGGCAACGTCGACTGGTCCGCTTCGGTACGGCGCGACCACAACAGCGATTTCGATGACGCGACGAGCTATCGATTGGCGGTCAGTTATCGGTTGAGAGAGACCTCGCGGCTCTGGGCGAACGTCGGAACGGGCATCAAAAACCCGTCATTCGTCGAGCGCTTCGGTTTTACCCCCAACACATTCATCGGCAACGAGTCCTTGGAACCGGAAGTCAACCAACACGTCTCTTTCGGTCTTGTACAAGCGCTCGAATTCTCCGACGTCGAAGCGGAGTTTGGCATTACGCTGTTCCACGATCGCCTCGAAGACGAAATCAACGGGTTCTTTTTCGATCCGGTGCTATTCGCCTTTACCGCGGTCAATCGGCCTGGCGATAGCACGCGAAAAGGCGTGGAGGCTACACTATCCGCGCGCCACGGGCACAACACCGTCGAGTTCAGCTGGGGCTTTGTCGACGCCGAAGAAGACGACGGCAGTACCGAGATACGCCGACCGCGCCAGGCCGGCGGCGTGCGTTTCACCCACCAGCGCGAACGCTACACGATCCACGTCGCTGCCCACTACGTCGACGATCAGACCGATCTGGACTTCACGACCTTTCCGGCCACCCGCGTCAAGCTGGATGCGTACACGCTATTGCGCGCTCATGTAAGCTTCGCATTGACCGACAACCTCGAGGTCGCCGCGCGCCTGGAAAACCTGCTCGACGAAGACTACGAAGATGTGTATGGGTATCGAACTCCTGGGCGTGCGGCTTATCTGCAACTCAAGCTGACCCTATAGATCATATGGACATCGACGCAGCCAACCGGTTTATCGACCAACTGTGGGAAGACAGTATTCTGCCGACCCTAGCCGACTATATCCGCATCCCAAACAAATCGCCGATGTTCGATCCGGATTGGGAAACCCATGGCTACATGGTTGAAGCGGTTGAACTGTTGGACCGGTGGTGCGATACGCCCAAGCTCCAAAACATGCAGCGCCAGATCGTCACGCTGCCGGGCCGTACGCCCCTGTTGTTCATCGATATTCCCGCAACCGGCGGCAGCGGCACCGTCCTGCTTTATGGGCATTACGACAAACAACCTGAATTCACCGGTTGGCGGCCAGGACTGTCGCCGTGGGAACCGGTGTTTCGGGACGGCAAGCTCTACGGCCGCGGTGGTGCAGACGATGGGTACGCATTGTTCGGATCGCTTGCGGCCATTGCCACGCTGGAAAAACAAGGTATTCCACACGGGCGCTGCATGGTGCTGATCGAAGGCTGCGAGGAGAGCGGCAGCTTCGACCTGCCGTACTATGTCGACGCCCTCAAGGACAAGATAGGCAAGCCGGAACTCGTCGTTTGCCTGGATGCCGAGTGCGGCAACTACGATCAACTATGGATAACGACATCGTTGAGGGGCATGTTGCCTGGTATATTGACCGTGGACGTTCTCACGGAAGGACAACACTCGGGCGCCGCCGGCGGTATCGTGCCCTCTTCCTTTCGATTGCTGCGCAACTTGATCGAGAGGGTCGAGGACGCGACGACCGGCCATCTTCACGATGTCCTACACACCGAAATTCCGAAGGCCGCCATTCAGCAACTGCAATTGGTCGGCCAAACGCTAGGCACCGAAGTCATCGACCGGTTTCCTTGGATCGAAGGCATGCAACCCGACACGGATGACATCGGTGAATTGTTGGTCACCAATGCCTGGCGCCCTAGTCTGGCAACGGTTGGCCTGTCCGGCGCACCCGATGTCGGTAACGCGGGCAATACACTGCGCCCTTCGACCAGCGCAAAGTTGGTGTTTCGTTTGCCGCCGTCACTAGACGCGTCGCTTGCCGCCAATCAGATCAAGGCGATCTTGGAGGCTGATCCACCGAACGGCGCTCAGGTGACCTTTGAGCTTGAAACTGCGCAAACCGGTTGGCATGCACCGGAGGTTGCACCGTGGCTGGAGGCAGCCCTCGAGCGGGCATCATCGATGTTTTTCGGCAAGCCCGCGATGTACATGGGCATGGGTGGCACCATTCCCTTCATGAAGATGTTGGGAGATGCGTATCCCGGCGTTCAGTTCATGGTGACGGGTGTGCTGGGCCCTAAATCCAACGCCCACGGCCCGAACGAATTTCTTGAGATTGCAACGGCCAAGCGGCTGACCGGCTGTGTGGCCCAGGTTCTCGAAGAACACAGCGCGCTAGCAAGGTAGACGGGACGTTAGTGCAGTAACCGGCTGTTGGCGCCGAAACTTTTCCTGAGAAAGTCCATCTGGTCGCCCAAGATACGTCCGCTGTTGATCAACGCAAGATATTCGGCGAAGTTAGGCACGTACGGCAACGCCAGCAGTTCCATTCCACACTCGTGCGCGAGCCGATTGCCTTTGTGGTGATTGCAGCGCTTGCACGACGCAACGCAGTTGTCCCACAAATCACGGCCACCCTGCGAGGTGGGCACGATGTGGTCGCGGGTCAAGCCGCTGTCTGAGAAGTTGCCGCCACAATACAAACACACGTTGCGGTCGCGGCCGAACAACGCCTGGTTGGTGAGCGGCGGTATGCTCTTGTCGGGCGGCATGACCTTACCGTCACACGCGATGATGCTGTGGATGTCGATACTGCTCTGGGTGCTGTCGATTCGAGAATGACCACCGCGAACATGCAACACCGGATCGCCAAGCGTCCATACAACGATTTCCCGCGCATAGAGGCACACGGCATCCCGCCAGCTGACCCAGTCAACTGGTCGGCCGCTGATATCCAACCGCAGAATTCGCGGTATGCGCTCATATAGGTCAATCGTTGCGATCATGTCTCACTCATCAACACCGAGCACTCGCTATACGCCGGCCTCACAGATCGACGCGCGCGTATCATGACGAAACATTAAGACGCGATCAACGCTCACAAGGCGTTGATTTGTCTCACAATCTAGGAATTTATGCCCAGATAGCCACCACGAATGGCGGGTTTTTCATCGTCATTGAAGATCGTAAACCAAATACCGGACTCAGATCGGGCATCGACAACGAGTCTCAGCGTCGACGGCATGAGCACCATCGCGGCAAATCGACAAGCCACTCGACGCACTCGAGCAGGATCGAGGTCTAGGCATTCGTGTACCAACTTGGACACGGCAAACGCAAGCGTCGCCGTACCGTGCAGGATGATATCCGGGAGCCCGGCGGCCAGCGCCACCGCCTTGTCCGTGTGAATCGGATTCCAGATGCGCGCGCACTCGGTATAAGTGTGGGCTGCTTGGGGAGACACCATGAGCTCGAAAACGCAGCCCTCCGACCTAGCTGCTTCATCGACCGGGGGTACCTCGGGCACTACCGCTATGATTTTGTCGTCCCCCTCCACGTTGACCCCGCGCCATAGTCCTCCTTGATAGGTCGTCGCGACCGGTTGCCCTTCGTTGTCGAGCGTGTCGATCCGCAGTACTTGATATGCACCCGGTTGTCGCTGCTCGACACCGACGATGGTGGCCTTTGTGAATAACGCTTCGCCCTGTTGGACGAGCCGGTGTATGTGCAGGTCGTGACTTGCATGAACACCTCTGGCTGCCTCCTCGAGTGTCAGCGATGCGGATCCTTCAACGTTGCGAACGTCCAATATGACAGGCCACTCGACACAGACCGGAAACACCGGGTGCCCTTTGATACCTTGCGTCGTGTCCAAGTAACACTCGGAAAAATCTCCCAACCCAGCCGCATACGACATCAACCATCTAGCATCGGCAACGTGTCTGAATATCTTGGTCGTCTTGCCAAGAATGGTAGAACTCATCGGCATTTCAGGAAATCCTTCGTGTTTTGACAGATGTTACACCACGCGGCAAAGTAGCCCAGCCATGAGACTCACAACCTTTATCGCAATCATCCTGCTGGCGGCCGCATGCTCGTCGAAAGCGCAGCAGACGGCCGGTCAAGCGGTACAACGCGGGGGCGAATGGTTCTGCCAGATTGCTGAAAACACCGAAGAGTGGCAGTGCGTCCAGGACGATGAGCTAGCCGCCAATCCGCA
>CBDTZM010000077.1:0-7163 GCA_965364915.1 uncultured Pseudomonadales bacterium
TGGGACCCTGCGAAGACGCAGCCAACAAGTCGCGAACGATCTTGCGATCGCTAAAGGGGTGTCGCTCTCCCCGTACCTCTTGATAGTCCTCATGGCCCTTGCCGGCGACCAACACGACATCGTCCGAGCCTGCTTCAGCGAGTGCCCTGCGAATCGCTTGGTGCCGATCGACCATCTCGAAGCCTTCAGCCGTCCTTTCCAAACCCGCCCGCATCTGATCGATGATGGCTTTGGGATCTTCCGATCTGGGATTGTCACTCGTGAGACACACCACATCCGCACCGCGTGCCGCCGCCCGGGCCATCATGGGGCGTTTGCCCGGATCACGATCGCCGCCGCATCCCACCAGGCACACAAGCCGCCCTCGACAATGGGTGCGCAGCGCCGCCAGCACCTTCGACAGGGCATCGGGCGTATGCGCGTAGTCGACGACCACCGTCGGCTTGCCGGGCTGTCGGAAAAACTCCATCCGTCCCGGTACCGGCGTCAGTTCAGCAGCCGCCTCGACCACGCCGGCGAAAGGTAAACCCGCTCCGCACAAAACGGCAACGGCTGCCGCGACGTTGGATAGGGAAAATTCTCCAAACACGGGCAACGTCACTACGTGGTCACCCCACGGGGTCACGAGCTCGGCGCTCAAACCATGATCGTGGAACGCGACATTGTGCCAACGAACATCGCCGCTCACCCCATAGGTAACGACCTCTTTACCTTCGTCTTTAGCGAGCACCTCGAATAGGTGGCGCCCGAAAGCATCATCCACGTTGAGGATGCAGCGTTTGATACTGTCGAACTCGAATAGGCGCTGTTTGGCGGCACCGTAGGCTCGAGTGTCGTCGTGATAGTCCAAGTGATCCCGGGTGAGGTTGGAAAACACGCCGACGGTGAATTGCACATCGTCTACCCGTCCTTGCGCGAGGGCATGAGAGCTGGCTTCCAGCGCCACGGTCTGGCAACCGTCGTGCCGCAAACAAGCCAGCCGACGTTGCGTGGTGATGGCATCTGCGGTGGTGAGATGAGAAGGCTCGAGATCGGGCGGCCGGCCCCAGCCAACGGTACCGAGAACGCCAGACGGCACGCCCATCTTCGACGCAATGTCGGCAACGTGGTAGGCGATCGAGGTCTTGCCGTTGGTTCCCGTGACGCCGACACACGTCAGGTTACTGCTCGGGTGCGCGTAGAACCGTGCCGCTAGCGCGCCGCGCCGCGAACGTAAGTCTGCGACCAAGACCACCGGGATAGTCAAACCGGACACCGGATGCTCCGCGAGGACGCAAGCCGCGCCTTGTTTTTCGGCAACGTGTGCAAAGTCGTGACCATCGCTCGATTGCCCCTGAACCGCTATGAAAGCATCCCCTTCAGCGACCGAACGAGCGTCTTCCGTCAGGCCGCTGACAGCAACGCTCGGCGCAGACACGTCATCGAGCAAAGCGGCCAGACTCATGGTGATTTCAAGGCGCTTCATACCGGCCGCGCTCGCTTCTGATCCAGTCTTTTTTCCGCCACGGTACTTTTTTCCGCCGCAGCGCCGTCGGGTTCCACACCCAGCAGGCGCAATGCGCGTTCGGCGACTCTCGAGAACACCGGTGCAGCGACCGCCCCGCCGCCAATGCCGCCGCGCTTGGGCTCATTGATGAACACCACCATCACGATCCGTGGATGGGACACCGGCGCGATGCCCGCAAACATAGCGATGTGACGCTCGTCCGAATACCCGGTTGCCACGACCACGCGGGACGTGCCGGTCTTGCCCGCCACCCGGTAACCGGCGACGCTTGCGCCCGGCGCGGTACCACCTTGGGTCGTGACGCGTTCCATCATGGCCAACACGCTTTGCACGTCGCTCTGGGCAAAGACTCTCTCGCCCTTGGGCGGTTCTACCACCTTGATCGCCGACAACGGCAGTTTTACGCCGCCGTTGGCGATGACCAGATAGGCTTGCGCCAACTGCAGGGGCGACAACGTCAAGCCATAGCCATAGGCGAGCGCGGCGCGCATCACCGCGTTGTCGAGACCGGTGGCGTCGATCGAACCAATGGACTCTCCGGGCAACCCGGTGCCGACGTACTGGCCAACCCCGGCCCGTTGCAGCACGTCGAAAACCGCGGAAGCGTCCAACTGTAGCGCGACCTTGGCAAAAACCACCTGGCTGGACTTCTGCAACGCTTTGGCCAACGTCACGCGGCCCAGGTTGACCGGATCTTGTATCAACTTGTTGCCGATGCGGAAATAGCCCGGCGCCGTGTCGATCTGGGTGTCGGCCTGGTACTTGCCGGATTCCAAGGCCGCAAGCACCGTGAAGGGCTTCACCGTCGATCCCGGCTCGTAGGTATCGGTTACGGACCGGTTACGCATACCCGCGTAACTACGTTCCAGGGGCTCATTGGGGTTGTACGAAGGCGCGTTTGCGAGCGCGAGAATTTCGCCCGTGCCGACGTCGAGCATGACCAACGATCCCGATGCCGCATCATGATGCTCGACGGCGGCCTTTAGCTCACGGTGGGCAAAGTATTGAAGCCGCAGATCTACGCTCAGGTTCAGGTCTTCGCCGATTCGAGGTGCACGAACGTAGTGCAGATCTTGAATCGTATTACCCAACCGGTCCTTCAACACGATCTTGCGCCCGTGTTCGCCTTTCAACAGATGATCGAAGGCGAGTTCGATGCCTTCGAGCCCAACGTCGTCGACGTCGGTCACGCCGACGAGGTGGGCGGTGGTCTCCGCGGCCGGATAGTAGCGGCGATACTCGCCGTGATAGTACAGTCCCTCGATTTCCGAACCGCGAATACGTTCGGCCGCGCCCCAGGAAACGCGCCGCTTGAGGTAGACGAACGACTTGTCGGCGTTGTCCGCCAATAGCCTCGCCAGCGACGCCGGCGCGGTGTCGAGCAACGGCGCCAAACGGGCGATATCGGTACTGGACAGGGTAACGGTGCTGGGGTCGGTCCACACCGCAACGACCGGCGTGCTGACCGCAAGCGGTTCACCCAGACGGTCGTATACAACGCCGCGATAGGAGGGGATGACTTCGCTGCGCACCGAGCGGGCGTCGCCTTGTTCCTGCAGGAACTGCCTTTCCGAAACACCGAGGTAAACCACCCGCGCGGCCAGTGCGGCGCACGCACTCAGAAACAGCAACACGATCGCGTAGTGGCGCCAAGCGTTCAACGCGCAATGCGCTCCACGTCGGTGGGAAAGCGCATCGACAACTCCGATTTCGCTACCCTTTCAACATTCTGATACGCCGCCAGCGCTCCGCGTTCAAGCAGCAATCGGCTGTGTTCGGCAAGCAAGCGGTCTTGACCCTGCATCAGCGCTTCGAGCGCAACATGGGTTTCGCGAACTTCGTGGGTGGTGAACGCAACCTGAGCGCCGGAGCCGATCGCCCCCAACAAAAGACCGCACGCGATAAGCAGTCGATGACGATTCATGCAGCGCGCTCCAACACCCGCAACAGTGCGCTGCGAGCGCGCGGGTTGTGCGCCACCTCGGCGTCGCTCGCCCTGATGGGGCCAGCGACGATGCGCGCCGGCACCTTGATGTCCCGGTTCTTGATCGGCACCTCGCGCGGTATCCGCGGCGGCGTGCTACGACTCTTGAAGAACCGTTTAACGATACGGTCTTCCAGCGAATGAAAGCTGATGACAGCAAGCCGGCCACCCCGAGCGAGGCGCGGGAACAGCCCGTTGAGACCTTCGCTGAGCTCGTCGAGTTCGTCGTTGACGAAAATACGGACGGCCTGAAAGACGCGCGTCGCGTCGTGCTTTCCGGGAGTGCCGCGCGGCTGGGCATCGGCAACGATCTGCGCCAACTCGTCCGTGGTGGCGAGCGGTCTTGCCCGAACAATGGCTTGCGCGATGCGCCGCGCGTGGCGTTCTTCACCGTACTCGCGCAGAACCTGCTGAATCTCCTCGATACTCGCGTCGTTCAACCAGGTATCGGCGCGCAATCGTTGGCTTTGATCCATACGCATATCGAGGGGCCCGGAAGACCTGAAACTGAAACCGCGCTCGACATTGTCGAGCTGAGGAGACGATACGCCGAGGTCCATGATCGCACCTTGCACGTCCGACATTCCGACTTCATCCAAGATCGCGGCAATGTTGCCGAACGACCCATGGCGCGGAATGACGCGCGAGTCTTCTCGTGCCAGTTGCTGGGCAGCCTCCACAGCCGCCAAATCTCGATCCAGCGCCAACAAACGACTCGATGGGTCAATCCGTTCAAGCAGACGCCGGCTGTGTCCGCCGCGCCCGAAGGTGGCGTCTACGTAGTTGCCTCCCGGCGTTTCGCCAACCGTAACCCATTCAATCGTTTCTCTGCTCAGTACCGGGTCATGACGCGACACTAAACAGACAATCCAGTGAACTCGTCGCCATCGGCAAGCAAGTCGGCGGTGTCGTCCGACAACCAGTCCTGCATCCGTGACTTCCAGGCAGCGTCCGCCCAGATCTCGATCTTGTTACCCTGGCCGACCAATACCAGACCTTTGGTGAGCGACGCGTAATCGCGCAGCATCGTCGGCAAGAGCATCCGGCCACTACCGTCCAGTTCCAGATCGGTCGCGTGACCGATGAGCAACCGCTGCAGCAACCGAGCATCGGGCCGTATGTTGGACAAGCCTTCGAGCTTCTCTTGCACGGTTTCCCATTCCGGTAGGGGGTACATCAGAAGACATCTCTCGCGCATATCGATAGTGACCACTAACTTACTTGCAGCGGTAACAATCACGGGCTCACGGAAACGTGCAGGCAACGCCATGCGTCCTTTTGAATCCAAGGTAGCGCTCGAAATTCCGCGAAACATCTGACTTGCTAGCGAGTTTCACCCCATCGACGATCTCGTCCGATCTCGTCAGATCTCAAGAGGAGGCCCCACTTTTTCCCACATACCTACACCACTGACACTATAGGGCGGCTCGGAGGGGTGTCAAGATCAGCTATCGCATATAACTTACGGATTTAAAAGGGTTTTCCTATTGACGCGACACCATTACGGAATAAATCGTTAAATCACTTAGGGTAGACTCACTTATCTAGAATCTACTTTAGAGTTAATAACATTTCGTTCTATAAAACTAACTCCCATATAAGAAAAAAAGATGAGCTGGCCGGTAAGCCGGGTTCTGTCATCGAGTGGCGCCAGAGGCGCCCCCCAAGAGCAGTCATTCATCTAGGGTCTTCGTCGCCGAAGACCTCGAGCGGCCTACCCGAATCCGGTGCGGACCACACCGTTGGATTCCTATTTGGCCTTGCTCCAAGTGGGGTTTACCTAGCCGTACCGTGTTGCCACGCACGCGGTGCGCTCTTACCGCACCGTTTCACCCTTACCGTTCGCCGCGCGCGTAAACACACGGCGCCTTAGGCGGTCTACTCTCTGTTGCACTTTCCGTAAGCTCACGCTTCCCAGGCGTTACCTGGCACTTCGTCCTGTGGAGCCCGGACTTTCCTCTCGCGGCACGCATCCGAGGACGCGCGCCACCAGCGACTGCTTGGCCAGCTCAACCGCAAGGGTCTCAATTACTTGAAATCGTTGTCAACTGTTGCGCGAGCGTGGTTTGTCCTGAGTGCTCAGCGCCACGGCGCGATCGTAGTAGTCGGACCGGCTACCGCCATATATCTCGGCGGCCATACGCGCCGCTTTGCTGGGCGGCAATTCCTTCACTAAGGCCCGCAACCCACGGTCGACGTCCAGCGAATGACTGTCCGCTTGCCGATTGGCCTCCAACACGCAGACGAACTCGCCCCGCACCGCATCCTGTTCCTGCAAGGCTTTGAGTAATTCATCGGCGGTGCCGCAAAGCAGGTGCTCGTACGTCTTGGTCAGCTCGCGCCCGATCATCAAACGCCGAGCCGGCGCGAGCGCGCTCAAGGCTCTCAAACTCGACTCGATGCGATGGGGTGCCTCGAAGAACACGCTCGCCTCAGGCGCCGCACAGAGCGCGTGCAGCCGTCGTTGGCGGGCTTGGGTCTTGGCCGGCAGGAATCCTTCGAAACGAAATCGGTCGACGGGTAACGGGCAAACGGAAATTACCGTACTCACTGCGCTCGCCCCCGGCACGGGCACGATCCGAATCTGCTGCGCCCAGCAATCGCGCACCAATTCGAAGCCCGGGTCCGACACGAGCGGTGTGCCAGCATCGGATACCAACGCCACGTCGGACCCCTCGCGCAACGCGGTAAGCAGCGATTGCGTGGACTGGGCTTCGTTATGATCGTGCAGGGCGACAAGCTTGGCTTCCTGCACGCCGCAATGCGTTAACAGCGCGGCAGTGCGTCTGGTATCCTCCGCGGCGATTATCGCAACGCTAGACAGGACGTTGACCGCTCGACTCGACAGGTCTTGCAGATTTCCAATGGGCGTAGCAACGACGTAGAGACATCCCGACATGAGCGTATTCAGCAAGTGCACCTTAGGTTTCGTTATTGTGGCAATGTCGGCGTGCCAAAGCACGTCGCCAGGCGGACCACCCCAAGAAACCGCCGAGCTCGATCCGGCCGCACCAATGGCGCTGGTGCAGCGCGCACAAGCCGCCCGCGGCCGTCAGGCCGCTATCCTGTTGATGCAGGCCGCCGAGGCCTATGGCCGGCTTGCGGACTGGACCGCCGCACAGACGATCCTGCAGGAGATCGACCACGAGACCCTCGACGCTGCTGAGCAATTCGACCTGCATCTCGCTGTGCTGCGTACCGCCATCCGCCTGCAGCAACCCGAACAAGCACAAGCCGCCTGGGACACGGCGACCCTCGAAGCGACCGACCAGCGGCGGCTCAGGGGTTCAGCCTACTACCCGCTCACCAGCGAGCTGTGCGAACTGCTGCGCCGCTACCGATGTGCCTTTGACGCTCTGGTCCGATATCAACCAGACCCAGCCGAGCGTCAGGCCGTACACGACCGGCTCTGGACACTACTGAGCTATGTCGACACGAACACCACGCCGGCATTGGCAGGCAGCGAGCAAGACGCGTGGTGGCAACTGAAACTGGCGATGGCCACCAGCTTTTCGGTGCACGAGCAGCGCGATCGCTTGGCCGCGTGGACCGAGCGCTGGCCCAACCATCCGTTCGCCGTGCTGCCCCCTACGGGTCTTGCGCGTCTTCAACTGCCCGCATGGGCACCGCGTCGCATCGCGCTGATGGTGCCGTTGAGCGGCAGCCTGGCAC
>CBDTZM010000078.1:0-7163 GCA_965364915.1 uncultured Pseudomonadales bacterium
CAAGACCTTGGCGGGCGCAGGACCCGCTCTGGAACTGGCTATTGGCACGGGACGTATCGCCCTGCCACTCGCCGCGGAAGGGATCCGGGTCGACGGCATTGATTTTGCCCCGAAGATGGTCGAGCGTCTGCGGGCCAAACCGGGCGGCGACCAGCTATCCGTGCAGATCGCCGATTTCGCAGATGTCGCGGTCACCGAGCAATACTCGTTGATCTACGTGGTCTGGAACTCCCTGTTCAATCTGCTCACACAGGACGATCAGTTACGCTGTTTCGAAAACGTCGCGGCGCATCTCACGAAGCATGGGTCTTTCGTCGTGGAGGCATTCGTACCGTCGTTCCTGCACCGCTCGCGCGACAATCAACAAGTGGAAGCAGAGTCAGTCGAGGTTGATCAGGTGCGAATTGGTGTGCTGCGTCACGATGCGGCCGCGCAAATGCTCGAGCAGAGCCACGTCACGCTCTCGCCGGCGGGCATTCGCTTGGACCCGGTCGTGCAACGCTACGCATGGCCGAGTGAACTCGATCTCATGGCGCGAATTGCGGGACTGCAATTGCAAGACCGGTGGGGCGGTTGGCGTCACGAACCCTTTGACGCAAACAGCGATCTACACGTTTCGGTCTACGGACGATAAAAAAGCCTCAACCTCGATAGTTGGCGATCGCCAAACCCGCCGCGACGCTCGTGAACGGGTCGTGCTCGACGACCCTTTCCGGAAAGCGTCCGTCCAGAATGTCGCGTACCGCCGGAATCAAGCTGGAGCCACCCGTGCGCAGCACGATCTGAATATCATCTGCTTCTAGCCCGGCACGCTCGAGCGTCTCATCCAGCGCGGATTCGAATGCAACTAACACATCGCCAATCAACACCTCGAACTCAGCTCTCGTCAGCCGTACATCGACATCGATTTCAGGAATATCCAGTGACGCCTCATCGGCGCTCGACAATGCGGCTTTGAAGTCCTTGATCGCTTGAAAGACCAGGTAGCTGAGATTCTGTTTGATGAGTTCACGCAGACGCCGAAACTTGTGGGCCCCGGCGCCACCTTGCCCGATGCACTCCATCACCGCCGTCGTGTACTTGTTCTGGTTGAGCGTATAGGTCACCGCCCAATTCAGCAGCAAGTCCTCGTAGTCTTCGAAAGGAAACCGGGTCTCGATTTCACGGTCCATACCTCGGCGTTTCCACATTTCACCCTGACCCAGCAGCGGAAATAGCAGCTTTCGAAACAACAGTTGATCTATGTGGTCGCCACCGAGTGCTACGCCGTGAGTGGTCACGACATCGAAATGCTCGCCCTGCCGCTGCAAGACACAGAAATCGAGCGTACCGCCGCCGAAATCGACCGTCAGCAGATTTTCCCCAACGACACCCCGTTGCGCGTGTAAAAAACTGACCGCTGCCGCAATCGGTTCCGGATAGAAATGCTGATCGCTCACCCCTGCGTGTCTATACGCCTCGCCCAAGCGCGTCAGTGCGGTTTTGTTGCGATAGTCATCGCGCCCCTCGAAGTTGACCGGATGCCCGAGATGGCCGTAACCAACCTCTTCGATCTCGAAGTTCAGAGCTTCACGAATATGCAACAGCACTGGCGTGATCAGTGCGACCAGGCGGAACGGGTGATCGAATACCATCAAGCGACGCACGCTGCTATCCCCGAGCAAGCGTTTCGTGCCACGAAACAAACGACCCTGCAAACCGCTGTCGATGATCGCTTGCCCATAAATCTTGGTCGTCACGCCTTCGACAGGCATCAGGTTCTCGGAACCATCGTGATCGACGAGTTGGCTAGTCTCCCCGATCACCTCGGGAATCATCTCCACCGTACGTCCCGTGTTGTCGGCTATATAGCAGTCGATGGCTCGCTGCCCGACCTCCGTCTGCAGTTCGCGGTCGATGTAGGTCGCCGACGGCATGATCACTTCACCGCCGTCCAACCTCACGAGCGTCACCCGTTGGCCATCAAACAACGCAGCGGTCGAGTTGGTCGTGCCGAAGTCGATGCCCACGCCTACCTTCACGACGTCTTGCCGAAGCGTCGGATGTAGGCCGGCGTCTCCACACCGGATTTGAGGTCCGGGCTAGCAAGCGGGGCCAAAACCTGCTGCGCCAAGGGAATCTCGCCAGCCCACACATCCAACGCAAGATCGTCGTCGTCGTCGATGGGCGGGCCGGTACGAATTTTCGCGGCCGCATCTTCTATATGTACGCGGACCGCACTCGTCGCGGCCAACTCTTGCGCGGTTGGTGCACGAACGGCATCGCCGTGGCCGGGAATCAAAGCGTTGACGAAGTCGTCCAGCACACTGAGGTGCTCATCGCCGGACACCAATTCGCCGCGGCCAAACAGGGTGACCGAGCGGTAGTTCATCGAACAATGAAAGCCGCTGCGCGCAACGACCACGCCATCGAGCGCCATCACCGAAATCGCCACCAATTCACCGGCAGCAACGTGTTGCAACAGCGCCGCCTGACGATTGCCGTGCAGGTAAATGTCATCGCCGCGGCGCATGAACAACGTCGGAATCAAACGCGGTTCACCTTTGTCAACATACGCGACGTGACAAATCTGCTGACCATCCAGAATCTCGTAGATCGTCGCGCGATCGTATTCAGCGCGCTTGGCGTTGCGCTTGATGCGGACTCGATCGCTCACCTCAGGCATCGACCTCTCCTTCGACCTGGTCCGGGTGCAACTTCACCCTAATGTAGGCGCGTCTGGAATACCGGCCGCTTAGCTTCGCAAACCAGTCGGTCAAACGCATTTGCCAGCCGTACTTCTTACGCAGCGCCCGCAACGCTATTTGCACGTCTGCCGGTCCTGCGATGAGCTCGGCACGGGCCGGATACCAATCTCCAACCACGCCACCGCGCGCATCGCAGGCCGCGACTTCGGCGCGATCGGAATTCCTCAAGCGCTTGACCTTGCCGGCGTCGCCTGCGGAAAAGACGTAGTAGACATCGCCCTCACCAGCAGCCCAAACCGGCGTGCCGACTCTGCGGCCATCGCGGCGAAACGTCCCAAGATTTACGTAGCGAGCCTCAGCTAACGGGTCGCCCATCCTCCGGCTTTCCTCTGGCCTTACACGAGGCCGTTTTAAAAGAAGCCGAGCAGTTTATACCGCCGCAAGAGATGAGGGTAGACGCCGATGCGCTTCGGCAGCGCGCAGATCAACTAGTGGAACGAAGCGGGGCTCAGATTGCCTTGACGAGGGGTTCGATGTCGCACGCGACGCCCGTGCCGCCCATGCCGCAATAGCCATTCGGAACCTTGGCGAGGTACTGCTGGTGGTCGTGTTCGGCGTAGAAAAATAGCGGCGCCATCTCGATGGCGGTCGTGATATCGCCATACCCGGACGACTGCAACGCCCGTTGATAGGCTTCCCGCGAGGCAGTCGCAGCAGCCAGCTGTGCGGCATCTTCCACATAGATGGCGGAACGGTATTGGGTGCCGACATCATTGCCCTGACGCATACCTTGGGTCGGGTCATGGCCTTCCCAGAACGATCTGAGTAGGGCATCAAAATTGACGACTTGCGGGTCGAAAACCACCAGCACCACCTCGGTGTGCCCGGTTAGCCCGGAACAGACCTCTTCGTAGCTAGGATTAGGCGTTTTTCCGCCGGCATAGCCGACCGCGGTGGTGTAAACACCTTCGGTCTCCCAAAACTGTCGCTCCGCACCCCAAAAACACCCCATGGCAAACACCACCTTCTGGGTTCCATCCGGGAACGGGCCAACCATTGTGTTGCCGTTGACGAAATGCCGCTCCGGTACCGGTATTGCTTGCGCGCGCCCCGGCAGCGCTTGCTCCGCGGTGGGCAACCCGCGTTTGCTAGATCCCCAAACCATGATCGTCCTTTCAGATTGTCGGGCAAGTTTCCATCATACTGAGTCGACTTGAAACCGCTAGTCGTTGACGCGGTCCAATGTTTCATACCATCTCATAGGATGCTATAAAGACTCATGCGTGATTTATTGGTCGCGCTGGCCATTCTGACGAGTGCATTGACACTGCAGGGTTGCCAGTCCACCTCCCCTCCACCGAGCTACGACGCCCTCGCCGCACAGATCGTCGCCGGTGAGCTTCCGGCTGTGGATCAATTGCGTCGAGCATTCCTCGCCGCGCCGGAATTACCCGATCGTATGGCGCGCCTTGCCGAATTAGAACTCCAGGCGATGCAACTCGTCGCAGACCAACCGTTGAAGCTGGGGGCTATCGGTACCGCCATTCTCGATACCTACTATGGCAGCCTGACGGGCCACTATGTGCTCGAACGATTCTATAGCCATTTGGAGTCTGCTGAAGCGGCCGCGCCACACAAACGCTGGCTCGAGGCGACCAAGACCGCCATGACCGAGGGCCGCGATGGTTCGCGAGACGCTCCCTACTTTGCCATGACGCCTATCGAGGCGCAGATGTATGCGCAAAGCGAAGATCTTTCACCCGTCGGCTCGATGTATCAGACCAACGAGGTGACGGCGTTCGCCATGCTGGTGCAGGCTCGACGTCCGAAAGGCGGACTCGAGTCGATCCATTTCGACCTGGATAGCATCTACAAAAGCGTTCGCGAAGAGATTCGGCAAAACGCTCACGACGCGGAGGTTAGGCCCTGGGAACTGATGGGCTACCTGGCCCGCGACGGTGACACCGCTGCACAAACTGCGGTCGGCGCCTACCTGTTCGCCCGCAAGCGTTACGACGATTCCGCCACCTGGTTACGGGCGGCATCGCGTACCGGCAACGTGTTGGCCAACATCCTACTGGCAAGGGTTTACTGGGAAAAATCCACGGAAGCGACGACGCCCGAAGCTAAGCGCGACGCCCTCGATCTCGTATTGGAAAACTACCTGCACGCTATTGCCTTGGGCTCGTCGGATGCCATGTTCGCGCTCGGCGCGCTCTACCTCAACAGTTCCTTCGGCGAAGAGAACGAAGGCTCCGCTCTGCCGTTGATGCGCCAAGCCGGAGACCTCGACCACAGCGACGCACTGCTGTTCCTTGCGCATCTACACTATGCCGGCGATGCGGTCGAACGCGATCTCGGTCAGGCCGAACAGTACTTCATTCGATCCGCCGCCCTCGACAACGCCGCCGCGCGTCTGAGCTACGCGCGCTACCTCATGGCGCAACGGGATGTCCGCACCGGTGACGAACGCGCGATTCCGTGGCTAGAAGAACTCGCCGCCGAGGAGGATGCCGAAGCCATGCTATTGCTCGGCAATCTGCATGCGCGCGGCATAACCTCCGAACAGAACTTACGCGCTGCGTACCGATGGTATCGAGATGCCGCCAAGACCGCGGCCATGAACCCAGACATCGTCAACGAGGTCGCCTGGACACTCACCGTTTCCGATCTGGACGATCTGCGCAAGGCGCGCTTCGCGTTGCGCATCATGAGCAGCCTGATGAACGCCAACGACGAGGCTCGGACGCGGCCCGAATACCTGGACACCTGGGCAGCCACCCATGCCGCCAATGGCCACTTCGGTGAAGCCATACGCTTGCAAAAGTTGGCCCTGGTCGAGGCCAAGAACGCTGAACGCGACGATGTTCTGGATATTCTCCAGGAACATCTAGACCTCTTCATAGCGGGCAAGCAGGTCATCGAAACCGCGCCTTGACCTGTCCGCCCGAAACACTACTCACCACCGGCGCGCCCCTCATCGATCTTCGGGCGCCGGCCGAGTTCGCACACGGCGCCTTCCCCACAGCAGTCAATCTGCCTCTGCTGACCGACCGGGAACGCAATGAGGTCGGCATCGCGTACAAACAACGTGGTCAGAAAGCGGCCATCGACGTTGGCAACCGCCTCGTCTGCGGGGCGACCAAGGCCGACCGTGTCGCCGGCTGGACCGAGTTTATCGATCACCACCCAAACGCGTGGCTGTATTGCTGGCGCGGCGGACTGCGTTCCGAAATCGCTCAGTCCTGGCTCAAAGAAGCCGGATACGACGTTCCGAGGGTCGCGGGCGGCTACAAAGCACTCCGCCAAGCGTGCCTACAAGTACTGGCAACCGCGCCTAAGCAGACCGGCCGTTGGCTCGTACTCGCGGGCCGCACCGGCACCGGCAAGACCGTCGTTATCAATACCCTCGACAACGCGCTGGATCTCGAAGGTATCGCAAACCACCGCGGCTCGGCATTCGGCGGGTATTCGACCCCGCAGCCCACCCCGATCGATTTCGAAAATACCTTGGCGGCCAATTACCTGCAGTTCCAAGGCAGCACGCTGGTACTCGAGGACGAGAGTCGCACGATCGGCCGTTTGGCTTTGCCGGAATCCTGGTACCGCAAGATGAGCGAGGCACCGTTGGTATTGCTTGAAGCATCCGTCGAAGCCCGCGCGGCGCACATACGCGGTGAGTACGTCGAGCAACCCATCCATCAAGGAGAGTCGAGCGAAGCGTTGCAGGCTCGTTTGTCCGCGGCACTGGAAAAAATTCAAAAGCGCCTAGGCGGCGATCGTTATCGCCAGGTTCGGGAAGCACTGTGCAGCGGATTCGAAAACGGCAACCACGACCGCTGGATCGAGATGCTGCTCGAGTGGTACTACGATCCGATGTACGACTATCAGCTAGAAGCCAAGCAATCGCGCATCCGCTTTCGCGGCGACCGAGCGACGGTCACCACATATCTTCAAGCTCAATGATCGTGCCCGTGGGGCCTGGCAGCTAGCGCCATACTTCGCGCCTCGATCGCACCGTCGATTACGAGCCGTTTCGTCTTTACCAAGTTCTCCAACGCAACGAGAAAATGATCATAGTATTCATACTCGCCTTCCGGGCTACGTTCCCAATCGCGAATGGCCTCGATCAACTTCGCTTGAAACTCTGGCCACTCGAAGCAACCGGCATCGCACAGCGCATTGGCCATCCCGAAAACACGCCCCTGCCACGGTTCTTCGAACGCGAGTTCACCGTTGCTCATCGGCGGGGCTAGCGAACCATCGAGTGCTCGTTCCAACGTAAGCCTTAGTGTCCTGTCCCGCAAATACCTAACGTGCAACGCCAATCATCGCGTCGCGGGAAATCACGCCCAAAACGGCTTGCTCGTCCAATGTCTTCACATTGTCGGGAGGCTCCGGAAGCACCAGGTAGCGAATTTCCGCGCTCGAGTCCCAGACTTTGACATCGACCTCAGCATCGAGAACCACACCAAA
>CBDTZM010000079.1:0-7155 GCA_965364915.1 uncultured Pseudomonadales bacterium
GATGGGTGGTATAGAACGCGACACTCGCGTCTACGTCGTCGACGATGTAGCGAACGTGCGCCATCAGTAGACAGTATCTGGATACCGCGTCCGACACAAACGCCGAGATCAGAGGCTAGCTGCGTCGGCGGGCTTATTCCGATCACCTCCGATCATGGTGGTTGACCCGACACGTTTAGCGGCAATACTCTAAGATCCTAACCCAGGTGCGATGAGGACCAGCATGGACACTCAACTTTCGTCGACGCCGGGCGCCAAGATGCTTTATCTCATCAAGCGCAAAGCGACCACCTCTCGCGAGGAACTGGTCGCACACTGGTTCGCCAACCACATGCCACTGGTCATCCAGGCGCAACACGATCAAGCAGCCCGTGGCAAGGTCCACGCAACTCGCTACATTGCTACGCTATTCGATGCAAACCGGGAAGGTGAGCATCCCTGGGATGGCATGGCTCAGCTGTGGTTCGATCGTCAGCTACCGCGCCCAGAAGTGGCGCATGGCACAGAGCCGACGGACACCTTTCAACAAAAGGCCGAACCCTACGCCCCATGGGCGACCCGGGAATACGTCGTGTTGGACGGCTCCGACCACCTTGCATCGGAACCAACTACGTTGAACGCCCCTTACCCCAACACGCGTTCAGGATTTTTCAAGGTTAGCTTTTTGGTGAAGGCGCGCAGCGATTGCGACTATGACGCGTTTTTCGCTCACTGGTTGGATGTTCACGTGCCCAACGTACAGGACACACTGATCGCTACGAACGGATTCGGCTACGTCGTGAGCCACAGCATTGAACCGGACCTCGAACCCTACGCCGGTCTCGCGGAATTGTACTTTCACGACGAGGGGGGCTGGGTCGGATACCGCAATCTGATCGAGCCGGACGGTATGGAAGCGTGGGTCGACCCGAACGGAACGCTCGTGCTCCGCGCGCGCACTGAAATGATCGGAGTGCCGTAAAATATTTCTAGGCGTCGGTAAGCAACAGTTCGGCCATGAGTTGCCGTTAGAGGGCTGTTGTATCCTTCGGCTGTTGCTCGTCGTCCTGCTCGTTGGGCGTTTCTTCAGCCGGACTCGGTTTCTGATTCTTCTCGCGCCGCCGCGCGCGTTTCTCCTCAGCCTTCCTTCGCTGTTCGATCTCGCGCTGCCGTTTCGCAAATGTGTGTTTAGTTTTCGACACTTCGAACCCTCGTCGCTGCCGCATCATTATTGGGACACCCTCGGTAGCCTGCGGCTCACGAAGGCAATTAGGCATTAGTCGTGACGGATCTTTAGTCGCAGCCTTTTGCAGATGAGTATCTGAAAGGCAATCCAACACGCAAATCGCGCGCGGACGCTAACGGAAACTCCGGTCAAACACAACATTTTTAACCGAAAGGCCCGACAGGCAAGCGATACGGGTTACCGCACAGAGAGGGATCCGGGTAGTAACGATCTCAATCGTGAACTGAGCGGTTCGTGTTTGACGTGAGGCTTTGGCAGCTCGGCGCGCACCGTTTGGTAGCGAGCGTTTTCCTGAGCGTTGGCAGATTTCGTAGCCCGTGTCTCTTTTTCTGCTTCGGGCTCGTCGGTTTTCTGTACGCGCAGCGCTTCATTGACTGGTCCGTAGGCCGGGTCTCGGATGAAGGAATGAATTGCTGCGACCGATTTCGACTCGTCGTCCAGCTGCGCGAGTCGTGCGCACAAAAGCGACGAGGAAATTTCTGCATCGAATTCGGTCGGGTAGGGGCCTACCGAGATGCCTTCTCGGGTGCGCAGAAACCAGCCTTCGTCGGTCTGAAAGTAGCGCGGTGTTCTTACGCGATCGGCTTCACCGTCTTCGCCTCTCCGTGGATCCAGCATTGTCAATTGCTCCGTTCTCGAGACCGATATCGGACTCGACTGGGGTTTTGGATAGGCGTTAGTTTGCACGTCTTCCAACAATTGGACGTAAACAAGTTGTCGATATGGCCTTCAAAAGTGTGACCACCATCACAAATCTGCGACGACGAGCGGTAGGTTTTAGGGTGTGAACGGTTCAGCCGCCGCTGAGGGCTTGCAGAATCACTATCTCATCGGTGTCGCACACCGGTACCGTGAGTTTGTGGGCGATCGTTCCGTTAACGAAGATACGTACATGCGGGCGCAGGGCACCGCGCTCGTTGACCATCCGGAAGCGAATGCCGGGGTAACGCTCGTCAAGGTCCTTGATCATCTCTGTTAACGTGGTGCCGCTGGCTTCCACTTCACGCGTCCCGCCGGTGTAGCGTTCAAGAACCGATGGAATACCCACCTTCATCCGCCGAGCTCGAAGGCCTCGATGGCGTAGATTTGCGGTAGATGACCCGCGAGCATCTGCCAAGTACTGCCTTCGTTGGCACTGCCCCAGACCTCGCCGCAGGTCGCGCCGAAATACACGCCCGCCGGCTCGCGATCGTCGACCGACATGGCTTGGCGGTACACGGTATACCAACCGGGAACAGGTAATCCGCTGTCTTGGCGTTGCCAGGAATTACCACCGTCGCGCGTGCAGTACACGGCGGGCCGCGCGGCCACACTCGTGCGCGGCCACACGTCGGTACCGTCCATTGGAAATACCCACGCGGTGTCGATGTCTCGTGGGTGGGTCACAATTGCGAAGCCGATGTCACCGATTTCATCGGGCATGTTGTCGCCGATACGGTCCCAGACGGTAGCCGGTCGGTCGAGGCGATAGATACCGCAATGATTCTGTTGATAGAGCACGTCGGGATCGGCGGGGTGAATGATCACGCAGTGTGGATCCTGACCGATCTCGGGATAGGGGTCAGGCAGGAAATTGGCCTCGCAGCCGGTGTTGAGCGGCCTCCAGTTTTCACCCGAATCGCTGGACTCGAATACCCCACCTGCAGAATGCGCGATATAGAGGTGCGATGTGTCGCGCGGGTCCAACAAAATCGAGTGTAACGGCGAGCCGTCCGGCGTGGCGGACGGGCGTTCGGAAAATTCGAGCTCCAGCGCGGCATCGGTCCAATACAACCAGTCGTCGTTGTCGTTCCATCCCGCGACCGACCACCAGGTGTCGCCGCCATCTTCGGAACGGAACAAACATTCCGGCGAGGTGCCCGCATACCAAACGCCCGGTTCGTCGGCGCGGCCGGGCGTCAGATGAAAGACCTGTTCGACGATACGTCCGTGTCGATCGTCTTCGGCGAATGCCGGGGGTCTCGAGGCCTCGCGCCACGTCTTGCCGAGATCGTTCGAACGAAACACCGTTGGCCCCAGATGTCCCGTGCGCGCAGCGATCAACAATGTGGCGCGATCGCGGGGATCGGCGATCATGTGGTGAATGATGTAGCCAAAAAACACGGGTCCTTGGACCGTCCATTGATCCCGCGCGGCGTTGCTGGTGATGAAGAAGGCACCTTTCTTGGTGCCGACTAATACGCAGACGCCATCCAATCCCAGGAGATCGAGCGGCGCGTGCCTACCGACGTCCCAAGGATCGGTTTCGCCGAGCGGCTCCCACGCTCGCCCCGCAGTCTCGCGGCCTTGGTCCTCCGCCATCGGGCTCCCCAGTCTTTCCGTCAATTCGAGTATGCTAGTCCGCAAACATCGGGAGGGACAAGCATGGATTTCGAACCTAGCGAGAAAGTCTTGGAGCTGCGCGCACGTGTGGAATCCTTCATGGACGAGCACATCTATCCGAAGGAGCTCGAGTATTGGCATTGGGTCGACGACGCCGACAACGCTTGGCAATACCCGCCGTGGTTTGAAGATCTGAAGTCCGAGGCGCGAAAGGCCGGCATCTGGAACTGGTTTCTGCCTAAAGACTACGAAGAATTCAGTCCGGGATTATCGAACCTCGAGTTCGCGCCGATCATGGAGATGATGTGTCGGGTGCCTTGGTGTCAGGAAGTATTCAATTGCAGCGCACCGGATCGAGGCAACATGGAGGTGCTTGCCCGCTTCGGTAACGAAGAACAACAACAGCAATGGCTGGTGCCGCTATTGGACGGCAAGATTCGATCTGCTTTCTCGATGACGGAACCTGCCGTGGCGTCGTCGGATGCTGCCAACCTCGAGACGACGATTCAGCGTGACGGTGATGAGTATGTGATCAACGGCCGCAAGTGGTTTACCTCGAATGCCTTCAATCCGTTGTGCAAGGTGTTCGTGGTGATGGGCAAAACCGATCCGGATGCGGCACGCCATCAACAGTTCTCGATGATATTGGTACCGAAAGATACGCCTGGCGTGACCCTGGAGCGGCCGCTGCGCGCGTTCGGATTACTGCATTCGCCTGGTGGCCATGCCCAGGTGCTCTACGACAACGTGCGGGTTCCTGCCGAGAACTTGCTGCTCGGCGAGGGCCGCGGTTTCGAGATTGCCCAAGGGCGCCTTGGTCCGGGGCGCTTCCAATACGCGATGATGTTCGTTGGTATGGCGCAGCGCTGTCTCGATTTGATGTGCAAGAGGGTCGACGACCGGGTAGCGTTCGGCGAGAAGCTATCGGCCAAAACCAGCATTCAACACGACGTCGCACGATCGCGCTGCGAGATAGAGCAATGTCGACTATTGGTGTTGGCGGCGGCGGACAAGATGGACAAGTTCGGTCCCAAGGGCGCGCGCGACTTCATCTCGATGGTCAAGGTCGTTGCGCCGAACATGTGCCAGACCGTCGCCGATCGCGCGTTGCAAGCCCATGGCGGTATGGGGGTCACCCAAGACACACCGATCAACCATATCTTTTTGACCTCCCGCTACTGCCGCATCGCCGACGGTCCGGATGAAGTGCATATGTCGCAACTCGGTCGCAGGACCATTCGCGAGGTCGTTTAGTCGTGGCTCATCAAGGACCTGTCGGGATCGACACCTTAGCGGTGCCAAACACCCGCGTCTCACCAGCGTCGTTGGTGACGGTCAGATCAATCTCCACGGTGCCGTTGTCCTCGTCGATGTCGGTGACGACGCCGTTGATGTGGTAGGTTTCGTCGACCACAACGGGTGCGCGAAAAATCGTATCGACATTTTGCACGGTGGCGTCGGGCGCCCACCGGTGAATCATGGCAGCGAGAAAACCCTGGCTCATGATCCCGGGCACGAGGGCGCCGGGTAAGCCCTCCTTACGGGCTGCTTCGTGATCTGTAAAACGCGGTCCGAACCAATGTGCTGCGGTCGCGAACTTCTTGACGTTGTCGAGGTTGGTATCCGGATCGAACACGGGTAACTGTTCTCCGAACTCGACGTCCTTGATGGTCGCGACGGTCATTACGAATCACCTCGACGTTCGGATGCGTCCGGTTTTTCACGTATCACAACGCTGGTGTCCGCCCAAGCGACTTGTTCGCCCTCGGCGTCGAAAATATCCATCCGATTGACGAAGAACACCATGCGTCCCGAGCGACCGGTTTTCGTATAGATGTCGTGCATGTGGGTCTTGCCCGTCAGTTGGACACCGGCACGGATTGGTTTGTACGAGCGAACCGCTTTGCCCGCATCCATGCCAAGGCCGGCGATCTTCGGAAAGCCCTTTGGCCGCCGGGTCTTGGGCTGAAAGCAGGTAGCCATCGTCGGGGATGATTGAAAGTCCGGGTCGGTTGGGTCCGTGTAGCGTGGCGCCAACTCTCCGCAGGAGATTGCGTAGTTCGACATGTCATCGGCGGTTAGCTCGAATTGTTTTTCGTCGAACACGGTATTCAGAAACTCTGCGCGAAGCGCTTCGACATCCAACGGCTTTGTCATATCTGGTCCCTAAAACTCAATGCTTCGAAGTCTCCGCTGCGCAGCGCTTCGGCGAGCTCGTGTGCACTCGTAATGGCATGAGGAAAGCGCGTAGCACATTTGCCGATGTGGCTCACGATGTGGGCGTCGCTGCCCCCGATACCGAGATAGTTTTGTTCGGCCGCCATGTTCTGTGCGATTGCATCTTCATCGCCGCGACTGCCGCCATTGAAGGTCTCTACGATGCGCACGCCCTCCGGTACGCCGTACTCTTCGATGTGGGAAGACATGCCCACGCGTTTGCGGCCAGGGTGGCAGGGTACGGCCACCGCGCCGTGACGCACCGATTCTTCGATTACCTGAGCCAACGGTAAGTGTATGTTGGCAAAATCGAAGGCTTGCGTGAGTGCTTCTGTTACGCCGAATACGAGCACGTGGCCATATTCCGTTTCGACCTCGCTAGCTTTGAGGATCGTTAGCTCGAATTCCTTGGCGAGCGCGGAATAGTCGGATTCGAAATCGAACTGGCGATGCTCCGTCAAGACGAAACCGTCGATGGGAATGTCGCGCGTGCGTATCCACTGGCAGTAGTTTGGTACCTTGGCGCGGCCATCGTCAGACTTGATCGAATGTGAGTGTAGATCGAGAATCATGACGCTGCTTGCCGGTCTGTAATGCGTTTCCACTCCGCGTCGAGCTGCACAAGCATATTCTGCAGATCTAACGAATTGTCGATCACAACATCGGCTTTGCTCACGCGTTCGTCGTTCGAAAGCTGAGAGTCGATACGCCGCTGCACCGCTTCGGCATCCAGTCCGTCTCTCGCCATGGTGCGTTCGACGGCTGTCGTGCGATCGACCGATACCACCCACACCTCGTCTACGGCCGATTCCCAACCAGCTTCGAGCAGGACGGCCGCCTCCAATACGAGAACGCCGTCTACGTTGCGTGATCGTTGTTCGTCAATTTCGAGTTCTGCCAACCGCAGAATCTCGGGCCAGACGATGCCGGTGAGCTTGTCGAGTGCGTCCGGCTTGCCAAACACCTTGCCGCCCAGCGCCTTGCGGTCGATGCAACCGTCGTCGGCCACTACATCGTCACCGAAGCGATCGATCACCGCGCGATAGGCTGCCGTACCGGGTTCATACGCACGATGTCCGAGTAGATCCGCGTCTATCACGTGGGCGCCCAGCTCGAACAGATGTTGAGCCGCAGTGGATTTTCCCGACGCGATGCCGCCGGTCAGGCCAATAACGATCAAGTGCTTCCCTCAGCAAACCAGCCATTTTAACGGGTAAACTGAGCATTCGGTAGGATTCTAGAGAGGCGGGCCATGGCCACGCAAGAAGACGAACATAAACAGTTACGAGACGATGCCCGGTGTGACGTTACGGTGCAGACAATGAAAGATGTGCTTTGGCGCTTCGACGAGATGGGCGAGGGCAAGTACTCGCTGTATGACGTCCTCGGTT
>CBDTZM010000080.1:0-7145 GCA_965364915.1 uncultured Pseudomonadales bacterium
GCGGGATAGAACGTCTCTACCGATAGTTCTTCGATCGTCACGTGCTGTGCGGCGCCGAAATGCGCGAGCATCGTAAACAGCGCCAACTGTCGGCCGTCTTTTTCCATCAACATGTTGACCACAGGTGCCGGAGGTGCCGTCCACGTCGGTTGATGCCAGTGATCGGCGGCGTCCGGATGTTGCAGTATCTCTTGGATCAAAATCGGCAGCAGCGCATCGTTCGGATTGACGATCAGCGCCTTGCGGGCGCGTTGCAAAAACGTGACGACCAACTCCTGCCAATTACGGATGTAGGGTTTCAAACCTTCGTCGGACATACACAATCGAATCACCTGGAATTCTGTTGGGCTGCCCATGCGGGCCAGCGCCTCGAACGGGTCGACGAATAGCGAGAAAAAATTCAGCGCGGCTTGGTTGGCCATCGCCATGTTCCAACGCCCGTCCAGTACCATGGCCGGGTAGGGCTCGTGGTGGTCGAGAGTGGCCTGCAATGCCTCCCTGAACAAACTGACCGCTTGATCGTCGAGACCCTGCTCCGCGTATGCGGCGCGAAAGCCGGCACTCTGCAGCAGGGCGTTTCTTTCGCGCAGCGGCACCTCCAACGACTCAGATAGTGCGATT
The DNA here is from genome assembly GCA_965364915.1 of uncultured Pseudomonadales bacterium. Classification (GTDB taxonomy): domain Bacteria; phylum Pseudomonadota; class Gammaproteobacteria; order Pseudomonadales; family Azotimanducaceae; genus Azophilus. The sequence continues at coordinate 622 of CBDTZM010000080.1, forward strand.
ACCATGGCGCGACTCGGCTGCGATCGACCCGTCTCCAAAAAACTTATGTGGCGTTGCGATATACCGGAATGGCTCGAAAGCTGCAGCTGGCTCATCCGCCGGTGCTGGCGCCAAGACCGCAGGACCGCTCCAAAATCCAAAGCAACTTCGCTCATCAACCGCACCTGTGAGAAGACCGGGGTAGTGTACGCCTGTGTGTTCTCGAGACGATTACCTACAAGGTAATTGGCGGTATTACGCCAGCCTGCTAGCGTGGAATTCACTCGATCGGAGCAGAACGATGCACAACAATGTCTATCTATTCCTAGCGATCTTGGGCGCGGTGGTGCCCTACGTTTTCTTCTTGGACTTTTTCGCGGTGGAGGGGCTCGCGCTAGGCGGGTTCGTGGCCGCGCTCTTTGCCAACGGCGCCGCAGGAGGCTTCACGGCCGACCTCCTGATCACCTCACTGGTTTTTTGGATCGTTATTTTTACGCGACGTGACGGTCCGGCCGCGTGGCCCTTCGTCCTGGTCAATCTCACGATCGGATTGTCGTGCGCCTTGCCGGCGTATCTCTATGTGATGGGTCGTCGTTAGGTTGACGAAGCGGTAGCGCGGTGCAGATTGCATTGCTTGACCCGGATCTCTACAGTGATTTGTCGTATGGATTTAGGGGAAGACGATGACGCTCACCAAGTTGAGCCGTTCGATAGAGGGCAAGGTTGCCGTGGTGACGGGTGCGGCGAGCGGCATGGGCGAAGCAACCGCGAAGCTGTTTGCCGACGAAGGCGCCAAAGTTGCAGCGATTGATATCAACTCCGAGCCCCTCAGCCGCGTTGTTGGCGAAATCGAATCCGAAGGTAGACCCGTCAAGGGTTGGACTCTCGATTTGGCGGACGGGGCGGCCATCAAGACCGTGTTTACCGAGATTGCCGAGCATTTCGGCGGCATCGATATATTGGTCAACAACGCGGGTATTTCAATACCGACACCGATAGATGGCGACGACTTCGAGGCGGCGTGGGAAAAGTGCTTGACCGTACTGTTGACCGCGCATACGCGAACCATTCGCGCGGCCCTCCCGTATCTGCGCGACGCCGAACATCCGCGCATCGTCAACATTGCATCGACCGAAGGGCTGGGTGCGACCAAGTATGGCAGCCCATACACCGCGGCAAAGACCGGCGTCATCGGTTTGACCCGCTCGCTCGCGGTAGAGCTTGGTGATGAAGGCATCACCGTCAATTGCATCTGCCCCGGCCCCATCCGTACCGGTATGACAGAGGCGATATCGGAAGAACACAAAAAGGAATTTGCGCGGCGCCGCGTGGCGCTCAAGCGTTACGCCGATCCGGAAGAGGTGGCGCACGGCACGTTGAGCTTGGTATTGCCGGCCGCGAGCTTCATTACCGGCGTCACGTTGCCGGTCGACGGTGGCCTGACCATCCGCAACGCCTGACCCGAGGCCGTTCTCATCTCGTCCACCTCATCGCCCGTAGCACACGATCGCGTGCCGTGGAGAACGGTGGTTGCGTACGGCGCACCCGGCGCCGGAGCCGGGTATATGTATCTGATGCTAGGCCTGTACGTGATGAAGTTTTCCACCGATGTACTACTCATCGCACCGGCGGTCATGGGCTTGATCTTTTCGGCGTCGCGAGTCTGGGACGCGATCTCTGATCCGCTTGCCGGATATCTAAGTGATCGCACGACACTGAAATTCGGCCGCCGGCGCAGTTGGATCCTGGGCAGCATCGTGCCGATTGGCGGCGCCTTTTTGATGGTGTTTGCGCCACCCGAAGGTCTAACCCAAGGTCAATTGATCGCGTGGATGGCAGTGGCCGTGATCGGCTACTACTCGGCGATGACGCTGTTTTTCGTGCCGCATATGTCGCTGGGCGCCGAGCTGTCGACCAACTACCACGAGCGCAGCCGGCTGTTCGGCATCCGCCACGGTTTCTACACCTTCGGATCGATACTATCGCTGATCAGCATGCAGATTCTGATCAGCGCAGAGCAGGCGGGTGAGCAGGAGGTGCGGGCTACCGCGCGAGAATTGGCCTTCATCGCTATTGCGGTCATGACCGTCCTGATCCTCTACGCCGTCCCCCAGCTCAAGGAAAATCCTACGTTCCAAGGCCGCGTGAAGGACAATCCGTTGCATGCGTTCGCCGATGTGTGGAAGAACGTTCACGCCCGCCTTCTCATCGTGGTGACGTTCATCGAGAATATCGGCTCTGCCGCCATTGGCGTGCTGACGTTGTACGTCACCCAGTATGTCGTTGGCGCGCCTGAGTGGGCGCCGGCGGTCATCGCCAGTTACATGATTCCGTCGACGTTTTCCGTGCCAATGTGGATCCCGTTGTCGCGGCGTTTCGGCAAGATTCGACTGTGGATGTTCTCGATGTTGCTGACCGGACTGTCGTTCGGCGCGATGTTTGCCATTCCGTTCTGCGACACTGTGGAGGCGCGTCTTTGGATCATCTTCGTCGCCGCGTTCTTTGCCGGTCTCGCGGCTGGGGCCGGCGGCACGATCGGACCGTCGGTACAGGGCGACGTTATCGACTACGACGAGTTTAAAACCGGTGAGCGTAAAGAGGGATCATACTTTGCCGCCTGGAACTTCACCTATAAGAGTGCGATGGGTGTGATGCTGTTGTTGACGGGATTTGTTCTTGAATTTTCGGGCTTCGTGCCGAATGAACCCCAGACGATGCAAGTGCAACTTGCCATGATCTCGCTGTACGGACTGTTGCCGTTGGTATGTTACCTCATCGGCGCAGCGCTATTTAGCCGCTTCAAGTTGGACGAGAGCGCCCATCGGGAAATCCGTGCCGTGCTGGACGCGCGAGTTTTGGGGTCGAAGTAAAGGGTCGGAGTAAAAACTCATGGTTATTACTCCGACCCTTTACTCCGACCCCAGTTCTGCCAGTTGTTCTACCGGCCAGTGAAGTTGCCGACGCGTCTTTCGGCCACGGCGCGGACGCCTTCCTTGTGATCCTCGGTTTTCTGCAAGCGATGCTGTTCCACAAATTCATGGTCGGTCTGCTTTTTGACGGCATCGGCGATGCCTTGGCGCATTGTCGCGCGCACCGACACGATGGCTAGCGGTGCGTTTTCGGCGATCTCGGATGCGAGTTTTAGCGCCTCGTCGCGTAACGTGTCGCGGTCGGTGAGCACGTCGGCCAGCCCCCACTCGTAGGCGAGCTCTCCGGTGACGCGCTGGCCGGTGAGGAACATCAGGTTGGCTTTCTGCTGACCGATCAGTTTGGGTAGGGTGTAGGTGAGTGCGAAACCCGGGTGGAAACCGAGTTTCACAAAATTGGCGGTAAACCGGGCTTCGGGGCACACCACTCGAAAATCCGGCATGACGGCCAGCCCGAAACCGCCGCCCACGGCTGCGCCCTGGATGGCTCCGATGACCGGCTTCTTGCAAGAGAACAACCTGACCGCGGCACTATAGAGTGGGTTGCCGTCGGACACGGTACGGGTATCCCGTTGCGTCTGTTCCGAGCGATCGCCGAAATTGGCCCCCGCGCAGAAATGCTTTCCCTCCGAGGCCAGTACCAACGCCCGGACGTCAATGTCGTCGTCCAAGGCCTCGAACGCGTCGACCATGTCGTTGATGAGTGCCGTGTCGAAAAAGTTGTTGGGCGGCCGTTGAATCTCGAGTAGCGCTACGTGATCGGCCGGTCGCGTAACCTCTATGTCCCCATACTGCATGCCTTTATCCCTCAACCCATTCCAGTGCAGGGATATTTGACCATGGGGTAGGTTTTTGCAACGCTCGAATGTCTGGGTGAGGTAAATGTATGTTGAGTTGGCAGGTCGGCGACGTTCGCGTCACGCAAATCGTAGAATTGACCACGGCGTCCTTGGGCCCGTACCTGCTGCCGCAGGCGACACCCGAAGCACTTCGAACGATGCCTTGGCTGAGTCCCTTCGTCGACGACGAGCACAAGATCGTACTGTCGATGCACTCGCTCGTGATTCAATCGCAAGACCAGACCCTCATGGTGGATACCTGTATCGGCAACGACAAGCAGCGCACCTATCCGCGCTGGAACATGATGCAGGGCGACTTTCTCGACAAGTTTGCGGGCGCCGGTTTCCGCGTGGAACAAATTGACACCGTGCTCTGCACGCACATGCACGTGGATCACGTTGGTTGGAACACGCGCTGGGTCGATGGACGCTGGCAGGCGACATTCGCCAATGCGCGATACCTGTTTGCCGAGGATGAATGGGCCTACTGGCGCGAAGAAGAGCAAGAATACGGGCCCGTGATAGAGGATTCGGTGCAGCCCATATTCGATGCGGGCCTAGCCGTCTTGGTCGGGGCCAATCACCGCGTGAACGACGAAGTCTGGTTGGAGCCCACCCCGGGTCATACCCCGGGACATGTCAGCGTGCACATCGCTTCGCGCGGAGAGGAGGCGATCATTACCGGTGACATGATTCATCATCCTTGTCAGATTGCCCATCCGCATTGGTCTTCGACCGCCGACTACGATCAAGCGGCAAGTGCGGCGACGCGCGACGATTTTCTAGCCCGCTACGCGGATCGTCCGGTCTTGATCATCGGCACGCACTTTGCTGCACCGACCGCGGGTCGCATCGTTCGCGACGGTCAAACCTATCGCCTCGACTACTAACTCGACGACTAACCGGTAAGCGCTAATCTGGGCGCATTGACGGCTGTGGTAACATGGCCGGTTTCCCCTCGGACGACTTCTTGGCCACTCGCGACATCTTTACCGCTCTGCAAGTTCCGGACTTTCGGTGGTTGTGGGTCGGTAGTCTGGGTTCATCCTTTGCGATGAACATGCAGATCATCGCGCGAGGCTGGTTGGTTTACACGCTCACCTCGTCTGCCCTGGATTTGGCGTGGGTGACGCTGTCGTTCATGGTCCCGCAGGTAATGTTTTCGCTATGGGGCGGGGTGCTCGCCGATCGTGTTCCCAAAAAACGCATCATCGTGCTTGCACAAAGCATGAATTGTCTTGCCACCATCGTGTTCGGTTTCATCATCTTTTCCGGCCATATAGAGTTTTGGGACTTCATCTGGTTCGGATTCTTCAACGGCACGGTGCTTGCGCTCTCCATGCCCGCCAGGCAAGCCTTCGTGCCGGAGCTCATTCCGGAGCGGCTCATCTTTACCGCGATGGCGCTCACCACGACCAGCTGGAACATCTCACGCATCATTGGGCCTGCGTTTGCGGGATTCATGATTGCGTTCGTAGCCGGGGGTGATACGTCGTCGACCTATGGGGTAGGCATCGTCTACTTCATTATCGCCGGGCTTTACTTCGTCTCTGCCGCGACGATGCTGCTCGTGTCTGCCCGCGGCATCGTGAAGGAGCCGGATGATAAGAGCGCGCTTACCGATGTGATGGATGGGCTCCGCTACGTGTGGAGGAACCCACCGGTGTTCGGTCTCATCTTGTTGTCCATCGTGCCGTTTTTGTTCGGTATGCCGTTGAATACCTTGTTACCCGCGTTCAACGAGGACATCCTCGGCGGTGGAGCGGAAGACCTGGGTCTGCTCATGTCGGCGATGGGTGTCGGGGCGATCATCGGCTCGCTCATGTTGGCGGCCATGGGCGAACTGCGCCACAAAGGTGCATGGCTCATCGCGACGTGTGTGGGGTGGGGCGCATTCACGATTGCGGTGGGCTGGTCGCAGACGATCTATTTTGCGGCGGCCATGGTCGGTGTCATTGGTTGGCTCAGTTCGTGGAACATGTCGCTCAATCGTGGGCTCCTGCAGCTGCAGATAGACTCACACATGCGCGGCCGCATTATGAGCATCGACATGATGTCTCACGGTTTGATGCCGTTGGGGGTCATCCCGATCAGCATCATCGCCGAATTTTACGACGTCGCCACGGCGTTGATAGTGGCAGGTGCCGCCTTCGTGACGGCGATATTGCTGATCACGCTCTTGTCGCAATCGGTGCGACGGGTGGAAGAGGGGTTGGAAGTTAGGCTGTGAGTCAGGCCTTATAGGTCAGTCGCCCGGCGCCCCACGCTTTGACGGCTGTCCTTGGCGAAATTCACGAGCGAAGAGCGCTGGTCCGAGACACGTCTCGTTTCGGTTCTTCGATCGTCGAGGCGTTGGTACACGCATTCGCAGGCGTCTGCACGTGTACAGAAGCTCAACGGCAACGACGGCGCTTCTTTGGTTAGAAAACGTTCGCACTGGAGAATTGCCGCGGCCTCGCAGGCATTGGGATTTGCTTTGATCGAAACCGCGACGAAACGGCGGCGGGTAGCGCCCAACGGTGCCTTGTTCTGAGCCTTCCTGAAGAGCTTCAACGCATTCCCCGATCGGTGTTTTTCGTATATTTGCCGCCATGCAGAGTAACTCGTCTGCTGACGGTCGGTAAACTGCGAGTTGACTGCTGGTAGGCACGCGCGGCGCGTCAGGGATAGATTCATCGCCGTTTTACGGCGTATTATCGGAACGTCGCTAAAAAAGGAAAAATTGATCATGGCGTGGAGTATCAAAGGTGAGCTCGTCGAAAACTGCAGCTGCAACATG
>CBDTZM010000081.1:0-7141 GCA_965364915.1 uncultured Pseudomonadales bacterium
TCAAAGGCATGCCCGGGGGGCAACCATCGATGATCGCACCCAGTGCGGCCCCGTGGCTCTCGCCAAAGGTGGTAACCGTGAACAGCATACCGAACGTGTTTCCAGACATGGCGGGTATTTTAGTGCGCCGTCCCGGAAAACACTCCACAAATTTGCCTGTCCGCGACAAACACCCCTGCACCGCCTGCGGGCAGGTCCGGCCACACGAACCCGACATCCGGGTACGCGGCGACGAGATGCCGCGCACTGTTACCCACTTCACAAGCCAGCACACCGCTCTCTGACAGGTGCTCGCTCGCCTGCCGCAATATTCGCCTGACCAAATCCAGCCCGTCATGACCACCACCGGCCAGCCCATGGTCTGGTTCGTGACGGTACTCATTGGGTCTGGACGTCATGTCCGCGGCATCGACGTAAGGAGGATTGCACAGTATCAGGTCGAAGACCCGAGACGAGAGCGATTCGAACAGGTCCGATTCGACGACCTCGACCCGCTCATCGAGCCCGTGCCGTGCCACATTGCCTCTGGCAACCTCTAGCGCCAGCGCGTCCAAATCCGCAAGGCAAACTTCTGCATCGGCAAAATGCATGGCGGCGATGATGCCGATCGCGCCGCTCCCGCAACACAGGTCGAGGATGCATCTCGGCGCTTCTGCCAGCCAAGGCGACAAGCCTTCGCGCAACCACATGCCCAGCGGCGAACGCGGCACGACGACGCCCGGGACCACATGAAACGTTGCGCCGCAATAGGTGGTTTTGCCGAGCAAGTAAGCGAGCGGCATTCGCTCCACGACGCGTCGTTCGGCCAACGCATGAATGCAAGAGCGAACGCGTGGGTCGAGGTCTACGTCGAGCGACGCTTGGGTATCCGGCAAATCCGTTACGCCCAACACCAGCGCGACCGCTTCATCCCATGCATTGTCGGTACCGTGGCCGTAGACCAAAGGCGCCAGCGCGAAGCGCTCGTGCACTTCATGCAACACCCGCACCAGCTTAGTCACGCTGTTGGCGATGCGGCAGCACCAGTTCTACCCTTGAAGAAGGTCTTCCCGTGCGAGGCAACAGCGGCCCGGCGCCGAAGGTCGTCAACTCCGTGCTCGTACCCGAACCCATGGCCTTGGCCAACACCTCCGCCACCCGGTCTGCGCATTTTTCCGAGCGCTCGACTAGGGCGGCCGTTACCTCGGGACCGGTTAAGTGACAAACGACAAACACGGTCTGTCGTTCAAAGACCGCTAAACGCGACGCCAGCCCCTCGAGCACCTCGATGCTCGCGTCGGGCAACGAGCCGTCCGTGCGTGGCCGTACGCCGTCGACAACGGCAAAACCATTACCCGCGAGAGCCTCCGGTAGTTTGGCATTGGTCAAGGCTTCGATAGCTTCAAGCGGGTGCAACACCTCGACATGTGCATAAATTCGGCGATTGCCGCGTTCGATCACGTATGCAGAGATCAAGCGGCCGTCGAGATTGGCCGCGATATAGAACTGGTTGGCATCCGGACCGTAAAGCACAGCGAGTTCGAAAACCTGATTGGCCCACCCGTTGCTACGCCCGCAATCGCGGCCGCGGCACTCGAACAACACCCCGGCAAGAAGCGCCCGTCGATAGTGTTCGATGACTTCGTCGAGAGCCACGCCGGCGGGTATCTGGTAGGTGACGCGCTCGGCGGTCGCGTCGATGCGCAACTTTTGCCTGATGCGCAACTCGCGGCGAATCTTTTCCACGGCGCTGACGATGAACTCTCGCGGTGACGCGTCACTGTCCTGCGCATAGTCGACGATCCAACTGCGGGAGAAGCGCTCGACACCGGGAGGATCCCCGGAACCCATCACGTCCTCGGCAGCGTGCACCGAACAACACGCCGCGCACAGCACTACGCCCCAGCAAAGCTTCGTCGCAACGAGTTTGGCGATGGCGGTACCGAAGTTGCCGCCACCGACGAGTGCTACATCCATCAGACCATGCTAATCGCTTAGCAGCTCAAGCAGCAAACGGTTCATCCGGCTCACATACGAGGGAGCATCGGTCAATGCTCCGCCTTCGGCGAGCGACGCCTGATCGAACAGCAAGAGTACGAGATCTGCGAAACGCTCTTCATCGGCTTCCCCATCGAGGCGCACGAGCAAGGGGTGTTCGGCGTTGTACTCGAAGGTGGGTTTGCTATCGGGCATCGCCTGCCCGGACGCCTCCATCATCTTCTTCATCTGCGCGCCCATGGCAAACTCGCTCATGACCAGACAGGCAGGAGAATCGGTCAGTCGTTCTGACACCCGCACTTCTTCAACCCGTTCGGCCAACACCGCGTGGATGCGCTTGGTGAGAGGATCATGCTCTTCATCCTGCTTGTCACCGGCAGCGTCGTCGGTTTTCGCACCGGGCAATTCGAGATTGGCGCGCATCACGTCTTGAAAGCGCTTGCCTTGGTACTCGGTGAGATTGGCCATCAACCACTCGTCGATGCGATCGAAGAGCAGTAGCACCTCGATACCCTTTTCGCGAAACACCTCGAGGTGCGGACTCGATTTGGCGTTCTCGAAGGACTCTGCGACCACATAGTAAATTTGCTCCTGATCGTCGACCATGTGCTCCAAGTACTGGTCCAGTGCAACGTTTTTCACAGAGCTATCTTCTGCAGAAGGCACGCGCGTAGACGCGAAACGCAGCAACTTGAACAGCGCCTCTCGGTTTGCAAAGTCGTCGCCCGCACCTTCTTTCAGAACTTCGCCGAATTCGTCCCAGAATGCCTGATACTGATCCTGCTCCTTGCTGGACATGGTATCGAGCATCGACAGGATGCGTTTCGTCAGCGCGTTCTTGATGCTCGTCACGCGTTCGTCTTGCTGCAAGATTTCTCGCGACACGTTCAGCGGCAGGTCGTTGGAGTCGACGATGCCTTTGACGAAACGCAAGTACATCGGCAGAAACTGATCGGCTTCATCCATGATGAAGACCCGCTGCACGTAAAGTTTCAATCCGCGCGGCGAATCTCGATTCCAAAGATCGAATGGAGCGCTCTTGGGAAGGTATAGGAGGCTGGTGTATTCCAGCTTGCCTTCAACCTTGTTGTGGCTCCACGACAAAGGGTCTTCGAAATCATGGGAGATGTGTTTGTAGAACTCCTTGTATTCGCCGTCTTCGACCTTGCTGCGCGAACGTGTCCAAAGCGCCGTGGCAGAATTGACCGTCTCCAGCTCCAAAGCCTCGGTAGCGGCCTCGTCGTCCGCCTTCTTATCGGAGGCTTGCGCTTGCCCATCAGGGGCTTGCGCTTGTTTCTGCATGCGCACAGGCACCCCGATGTGGTCGGAGTATTTGCGCACGACCGCCCGCAATCGAAAGCCATCGGCAAACTCGAGCGCATCGTCCCTGAGATGCAGTATCACCTTGGTGCCGCGGTCCGCATCCGCGGCCTCCACCGTAAATTCATCCTCGCCGGCCGATGCCCAACGCGTACCTTGGTCGGTACCGGCGCCACGGGTGAGCACTTCGACTTGCTCCGCAACGATAAAGGCGCTGTAGAAACCGACGCCGAACTGACCAATCAAGGTCGCGTCCTGCTTCTGATCGCCAGTGAGCCGTTCGAGAAATTCAGCGGTACCGGACTTGGCTATCGTGCCCAGGTGGTCGATGACTTCTTCACGCGTCATGCCGACGCCGTTGTCTTCGATCGTCACGGTCTTGGCAGCGGCGTCGAAGCCGACGGTGATCGCGAAATCACTGTCATCGGTCAAGAGTTGCGGCTCGGAGATCGTGCGGAAGCGCAGTCGATCGATGGCATCGGACCCGTTGGAGATCAGCTCCCGCAGGAAAATCTCCCTGTTGGAGTACAGGGACTGGATCATCAGTTTTAGGAGCTGCTTGGCTTCCGTTTGGAAGCCGAAGGTTTCGGCTTGTTCACTCATACTTCACACACTTCTGTCATCTAATCCCATCTAGTCCCATTTAGTCCCAACCGGTTATTGCGGCCAGGGCATCACCGATTTCCGCGAGGCTGCGCACCGTTCTGACCCCCGCCGCCTCCAACACCGCAAATTTTTCGGCCGCCGTGCCTTTGCCGCCGGCGATGATGGCACCGGCATGACCCATGCGCTTGCCGGGCGGCGCCGTGACGCCGGCGATGTAGGCAACGACGGGTTTGGTCACGTTGGCTTCGATGAAGGCCGCCGCCTCCTCTTCCGCCGTGCCGCCAATCTCGCCCACCATCACGATGGCTTCGGTCGCCGGATCGTCCTGCAACAGCGCCAGGATATCGATGAAGTGGCTACCTGGAATGGGGTCGCCGCCGATGCCGACGCACGTGCTCTGGCCAAAACCCAAATCGGTGGTCTGTTTCACGGCTTCGTAGGTCAAGGTGCCCGACCGGGAGACGATGCCGACCTTGCCGGGTAGATGTATGTCCCCCGGCATGATGCCGATCTTACACTCGCCCGGCGTGATGACGCCGGGACAGTTGGGTCCGACCAACCGAGCACCGGTGGTGTCGAGTTTGGCTTTGACCGCAAGCATATCCAACGTCGGTATGCCTTCCGAAATACAGACCACCAACTGAATCCCCGAGTCCAACGCCTCGAGAATCGAATCCTTACCGAACGGCGCAGGCACATAGATCACCGACGCCGTCGCACCGGTGGCCGCGACCGCAGCGGCCACGGTATCGAACACCGGCAGGCCCAGATGCGTCATGCCACCCTTGCCCGGTGTCACCCCGGCGACCAGCCGCGTGCCGTACTCGATGGCCTGTTCGCTGTGTAGCGTGCCCTGCGAGCCCGTGAACCCTTGGCAGATCACCTTGGTGTCTTTATCGATCAGTATGCTCACGAGGCACCTCCCCCAGCGTCAACCGCGGAGGCAACCGCCTTTTCGGCCGCGTCGGTAAGGGTTTCGGCGGCGATGATGTTGAGCCCGCTGTCCGCGAGTATCTGTCGGCCTTGCTTGGAATTGTTGCCTTCGAAGCGCACGACGACCGGCACCTCGACCCCGACATCTCGCACCGCACCGATAATGCCCTCGGCAATCGTCGCGCAGCTGACGATCCCGCCAAAGATGTTGATCAGCACCGCTCGCGCGTTGTCATCGGAGAGAATGATCTTGAAGGCTTCGGAGACCGCTTCTTTGGTCGCAGCCCCGCCGACATCGAGAAAGTTGGCGGGGCTGCCGCCGTGTAGCTTGACCAGGTCCATGGTACCCATCGCAAGCCCGGCGCCATTGACCATACAGCCGATGTTGCCGTCCAAGGCGACGTAGTTGAGATTGAACGCCGCCGCTTCGGCCTCCCGTTCGTCCTCTTGGGTCGGATCTTGCAGTGCCACAAGTCGTGGCTGCCGGTACAACGCGTTACCATCGATGTTGACCTTCGCATCCAGGCAATGCACGTCGCCGGCGGCGGTGATGACCAGCGGATTGATCTCCAGCAGAGAGCAATCTAATTCCTCAAATAGTTTAGATAACCCCATGAAAAGATTGGTAAATTGCTTAACTTGATCGCCGGATAGCCCTAACTGGAAAGCCAGCTCGCGACCTTGATAGGGTTGCGCGCCGACATACGGGTCGATCGCCTGGCGCAGAATCTTTTCCGGTGTCGTTGCGGCCACCTCCTCGATTTCTACCCCACCCTCCGTCGACGCCATGAACACGATGCGCCGCGAGCCGCGGTCGACGACGGCACCGAGGTACAGTTCGCGTTCGATATCGATGCAGCTCTCAACGTAGATCTTCGACACCGGCTGACCGTTGGCGTCCGTCTGCACGGTCACGAGATGCTTGCCTATCCAGTTGTCGGCAAACTCGCGCACCTCGTCCAACGTATCAGCAACCTTGACGCCACCGGCCTTGCCGCGACCACCGGCATGCACCTGCACTTTGACGACCCAGCGCTCGCCACCGATCTTTTCCGCCGCCGCCACAGCTTCGTCGGCCGTGTCGACCGCGAAGCCCTCGGATACGGGTAACCCGTATTCCGCAAACAGCCCTTTGGCTTGATATTCGTGTAAGTTCATTTTTCCTTATTCATCTCGAACAAATTCGTCTAGAAACAAATGGGTTAGCGCTTTTTCCGGTTGACCATGTGTATGGCGTGACCGGCGACTCCGAGTGCTGCTTCGTGCAGGGCTTCGGACAACGTCGGGTGCGCAAACATGGTTAGTCCTATGTCTTCGGCGCTCGCGTCGAACTCCATGGCGATAACGGCTTGCGCAATGATTTCCGAGGCTTGCGGTCCTAGCACGTGCACGCCGAGCACCCGGTCTGATTCCGCGTCGGCAATGATCTTGACCATGCCGTGCGCATCGTTCGCTGCCAATGCGCGCCCACTTGCTGCAAACGGGAAACTACCCACGTTGTAGGCGACACCCTCGTCCTTCAATTCCTGTTCGTTCTTGCCGACCCAGGCAATTTCCGGGTGGGTATAGATGACGTTGGGCACGGTTGCGTAGTTGACGAGCGGTTTGAAGCCCGCGATTCGCTCGGCCACCATGACACCTTCCTCGCTGCCTTTGTGCGCGAGCATAGGTCCGCGAACACAGTCTCCGACGGCGTAGATGTTGGGCGCATCGGTACTGCAAAGATCGTCGACCTTCACGAAGCCCTTGGCGTCTACGACAACGCCGCTCTCGGGCGCCAGCAGGCCGTCGGTATAAGGTTGGCGGCCGACCGCGACGATGAGCTTGTCCACTTCCAGGGTTTGCTCGCCATCACTATCGGTGTAGTTCACGGTGACCGTTCCACCCTGCACCTGTGCCCCGGTCACCAGCGTGCCGAGGCGAATGTCGAGCGCCTGTTGTTTGAATATCTTCAAGCCGTCACGCGCGATGCGCCGATCCACCATGGGTAGGAACTCTTCCAGCGCTTCGAGCACCACGACCTCGGATCCAAGACGACTCCACACGCTACCGAGTTCCAGACCGATGACACCCGCACCGATCACGCCCACCCGGGCCGGCACGGCTTGAAACTCCAAAGCGCCGGTAGAGTCGACGATGACGTCATCGGTCAACGGCGTGGGCGGTATCTCGATGGACACGGATCCCGGCGCGAGAATCACGTGATCGGCATCGAGAACGCTAACGTTACCGGCGTGCTCCGTACGCTCGACTTGGATGTCCGGGGTGCCCGCCGCGAGCAGCTTGCCAACCCCCGGCAGGCCGG
>CBDTZM010000082.1:0-7135 GCA_965364915.1 uncultured Pseudomonadales bacterium
GGCAGCGGGGTGATCATGATGCCGCCGGTCTCCGTCTGCCACCAGGTGTCGACGATAGGGCAGCGTTGGTCGCCGACGACTCTGTAGTACCACTCCCAGGCTTCAGGGTTGATGGGCTCACCGACGGTCCCCAGCACGTTGAGCGACGCACGCGACGTCGAGCTGACGAAGTCGTTACCCTGACTCATGAGTTGGCGAATGGCCGTCGGCGCGGTATAGAAGATGTTGACCTGGTGCTTGTCCACTATCTGCCAGCATCGCGAGGCATCCGGATAGGTGGGTACGCCTTCGAACATCAGCGTCGTCGCACCGTTCGCCAGAGGTCCGTAGACGATGTAGGAGTGCCCGGTTATCCAACCGACGTCGGCCGTGCACCAATAGATGTCACCGTCGTGGTAGTCGAATACGTACTTGTGGGTCATCGCCGCATGCAGGAGATAACCGCCGGTGCCGTGCTGAACACCCTTGGGTTTGCCGGTCGATCCCGACGTATACAGGATGAACAACGGGTCTTCCGCCGCCATGATCTCGGGCTCACAGATGTCCGATTGCGGTTCGGTCAACTCGTCGTACCAGATATCGCGCTCCTCGTTCCACGTGACGTCGGACCCTGAACGGCGTACGCAAACCACTGTGTGTACGTTGGGGCAGTCGGCGAGTGCCGCTTCGGTATTCTCCTTCAACGGCACCGGCCGGCCACCGCGAATGCCTTGATCGGCAGTGATGACCGTTTGGCAATCCGAATCGAGGATGCGGTCTTTCAGTGACTGGGGGGAGAATCCACCGAAAACGACAGAATGAATCGCGCCGATGCGCGCGCAGGCGAGCATGGCGTAGGCAGCCTCGGGAATCATAGGCATGTAGATGCAAACGCGATCACCTTTCTTGACGCCTCGCGCTTTCAAGCCGTTGGCGAGTTTGCACACGGACGCGAGTAAATCTCGATAGCTGATCTGCGCGTCGTGCGCCGGATCGTCGCCCTCCCAAATGATAGCCGTTTGCTCGGCGCGCGCGGGTAGATGCCGGTCGATGCAGTTGTAGCAGACGTTCAATGTGGCGCCTTCGAACCAACGCACGGCACCCGTGGGTAGATCGGTTTGACTGACGCTGTCCCACTTCTGGTACCAGTCCAAAAAGATGTCTGCTTGCTCCGCCCAAAAGCCGTCAGGGTCCTCTACCGAGCGCCGATACATGGCCTGGTACTGATCGTCGTTGATGAATGCGCGGTGAGCCAAGAATTCGTTGACCGGATAGCTGTCACTCATGGTGATCCTTGCAGACGTCTGGTGTGTTTGATCAGCGCGCGGGTGGAGGCGTCCTGAAGCACCGCCGATTGCCCGCCGAGCTGATCGTAGATGACGTTGGCGAGCCGTTTGCCGAGCTCGACCCCCCACTGATCGAACGAGTTTATGTCCCAAATGAGTCCCTGGCAAAACACCTTGTGTTCATAGAATGCAAGCAACGCTCCCAACGTTTCGGGGTCGAGACGATCGAGCACAAAGGTACTGGTTGCGTGGTTGCCGGCGACGTTTTGGTGCGGATCGTCGGCGTGATGCCCTTGCGCCATCGCCTGGCTCTGGCTGAAACAATTCGCGACCAACCAGCGGTGGTGGTCGTCATGCTCGTTATCGGAGCCGGCGGCGAGTATGAAGTCAGCGGTAAACGCGCGAGTGCCTTGGTGCAGAAGCTGGTGGAAGGCGTGTTGACCAGTAGTGCCGACACCGCCCCACAACACCGCCATCGTATGCACGCCGACATCGGTGCCGTCATGACGAACGCTCTTGCCGTTACTTTCGGTTTCCAATTGTTGTAAGTAAGCGGGCAACAGTCTCAAGCGTTCGTCGTACGGCAATACCGCATGGTTGGTCACGCCGAGAAAGTTGGTGTTCCAGATACCGATCAGTGCTGCCAATAGAGGTGCGTTTGCCGCGGCCGGTGCGGTTAGGAAATGCTCGTCCATGCCGTGAGCACCGGCGAGTAGCTCTTGGAAGGCTTCCAACCCGACACACAAGATGATGGGGAGGCCGACGGCAGACCAAAGCGAGTAACGTCCCCCGACCCACTCCCAGATGGAGAAGCAGTTGTGTGGTGCGATCCCAAACTCGATGGCCGAGGGCAAATTGTTGGTTATCGCAACGAACTGTGCGGCGATCGCTTCCATGCGGCCGGTGCGTTCCAACATCCAGCTGCGTGCAGTTTGCGCGTTCTTGCGTGTTTCCAGGGTGGTGAAGGACTTCGAGGCGATGACGAAAAGGGTCGTCTCAGGATTGAGCTGGTTGAGCGTTGTTCGAATGGCGTGCCCATCGACGTTGGCGACGAAGTGGCAGCAGAACGGACTGCTAGCGGAGCTCAGCGCGTCGACCACGAGCTCGGGTCCCAACTGGGAGCCGCCGATACCGATGTGCACGACATCGGTGATGGCCTTACCGGTAACGCCAAGCAGCGGCCTTTGGGCAAACTCCGCTAGTCGCGCGAGCTCTCGGTGTACTTCTTGATTCGATTGCTGTGCGTTGGGTGGTGCCCGCAGTGCGGTATGCAACGCTGGCCGCGCTTCAGTGGTGTTGACCATCCCTCCCTCGAACAGCTCTCCGATACGCTCCTGCCAGTTCCGCTGCTCGGCCAGCTGCAGCAGTGTGTGCAGCACCTCCTCCGTGATACGTTGCTTGGAAAAGTCAAATAGCATGCCGGAGGTGGTAAGCGATAGCCGCTCGCGGTGGCGTTCATCGGTCAGTAGTGCGGGGATGTCGGGATAAGTGCTTTGCGCGGCAATCTGTGCCAGCTGTTTCCAAGCTGGTAGATCTTTCGCCGGCAAGCGGGTCATCGCAAGGCGATGCCCGTGTTGTCGGTGAGCCTTTTGTCGCCAAAGTAGACCGCGGCGAAGATTCGCAGCTTGTTGGCGGCCGGAAGAGGGGCCTCGAGGGTTTCCTCATCACATATCGTTACATACTCCGTACGAAAACCCCCGCCCCGTAAAGCCAGTCGCGCCGTCTGTTCCAGGCTCGCATAGTTCTTAGCGCCGCTCGTGAGTGCATGTGAGATGTCGACGAGCGTCTGGTGCAATATGGGTGCGTTGCGTTGCTGTTCGCTGGTCAGCGCAAGGTAACGGTTGGAGATGGCTAGGCCGTTGGACTCCCGGACAGCGGGTGTCACCATGACATCGGTCGGGATCAGGAGATCTTGAAATACCTGGCGCACGATAGAAGCAAGTTGGAAGTCGCGATCGCTAAAGAACAAATATTGCGGTTGCACCGCGTTCACGAGCTTCAGCGCCATCTCGGTGTCTTGGTCGAAATACCCCGGATGCTCTACACCGCAAAGTTTGCTGGCGATTGCTGGAAGGACTAGCCGCGTGTGGTGCCCTCCGCCAGGTGAGAGGGCATCGTGGGGCTCGGCGGTGAAGACGAAATCGATGCCCAGCTGGTCTAGTGAGCGCAGATCGTCGGGTCGGTTGTAACTTGCCGGACTGTGCAGGTTGACGACGGTAATATCGCAAACCTTGAGTGCAAGATTGGCAAGCGCGCGGTGCCCATCGTGCACGGTTCCCTTGACCGTGAGCAGCCCAATCTGCGTATTCTGCCGACGCCAACCCAAGTTGGTCTTCAATGCGTCGATTGAGCGAATAACTTCCATTCGATCAGTTTAGATCAATAGGGGATTGGGGTTGAAGTAGCGTCGAGAGCCGTCCATGGCGATCATTTGATCGAGCAACGCCTCGAAATGATCGGCATTGTTGGCAAAATCTGTCTCGGCTGCGTTGACGATGAGTAAGGGCGCCGCGTCGTAAAAATGAAAAAATTCGGTGTATGCCCTAACCAAGGAGTCCAGGTAATCGGGCTCGATGTTCTGTTCGAAATCGATGCCCCTGCTACGGATACGCCGCAACAGAACATCGACAGGGGCTTGCAGATAGATGACCAGATCCGGGGCCGGCGGTCCCAGGTGCAGCGTCTCAACTATCTGTTCATAGAGTAAAAATTCGTTGGGATCCAACGTAATCTCAGCGAACAGGCGGTCCTTCTCCATCAGGAAGTCGGATACCAGCAAGGGTCCGACCAGGTCTTCTTCGGAAAGATCGGCCATTTTTCGCGCGCGGTTGAGTAAGAAGAATAATTGCGTGGGCAACGCATGGCGGCGACTGTCCCGATAGAACCTGTCCAAAAACGGGTTCTCCATCGCGGGTTCCAGCATGAGTGGATAACGCAGTGCATCCGCAAGGCGCCTGGCGAGCGTGGTCTTGCCGACGCCGATGGGTCCTTCCACCGCGACGTATCGAGGCCACTCGTGGGCGTTTATCTTCTGTGCAATTGCCCCTGGGGTCTCGAGAGCGATATCCATGTTTCGTGATACTAAGGTTAGTGGGCCGAGATGGCCAACAGCACGGCCGGGTTCAACTCGGACGCCGCGGCCGGCGCCGGCGGCGCTTTTTGCCGGGCGCCGGTGCCAGCTCGTTGATCATCTTCTCGCGCACGGTGATGTCGACATCTTGGATTTCGGTCCACCAATCGGCAATGCTCGGTTCAATGAGTTCGGCCTCCGATCGTAGTATCAGGAAATCATAAGCGGCACGAAATCGCGGGTGATTGAGCGTGCGGACGATCTGGCGCGGTTTGCGCATTTCCAACCGGTCCTGCAGCTGCCACACGTCGTTGACAAACTGGGAAAAACGACGCGGTATCGCAAGCACGTTGCGCTGTCCCGCGAGGGACTCGTGTGCCGCGAGCAGCCTTGCTTCGTTTATCTTCTTGTCACCGGCGAGCTCCGAGATCCGAGCCTGGTAGTCGTCCCAGAGCAGCACCGCGAGTAGAAAGCCGGGGGTGACGGGTTTGCCTTGAGCGATACGCTGATCGGTACTGTGCATCGCCAACTGCACCAAGGTGTTGTTCGGTGGAGTCGACGGGAACAACGCGCTGCGAATCGGCGTCGGCTCGATTATCTTCCATACGTTCATCGCGTAGCCCGATAAAAACATCTTGCTGAACTCGTCAAACAGCCGAGCCGACGGGATGTCCCTCAAGCGTGCAGCGGTAAGGTCCGCGTCATCCATGATACCGGCGTCGAGGACGAAGCCGAGCTTGGCTTGGAAACGGATTGCGCGAAGTAGTCGCACCGGGTCTTCCTGCAGTCGTTCTCTAGGCTCGCCGATGAATCGAAGCCGATGTTTCCTGATATCGGCGATGCCGCCGACGAAGTCGAGAATCTCCTCTTCGTGGGGATCGTAGTAGAGGGCGTTTACGGTGAAGTCCCGACGGAACGCGTCTTCATCGATGGTGCCGTAAACGTTGTCGCGCAGAATGAGGCCGTCTGGGTTAGACGTACGATCGCCGGCCTCTTGAAGGTTTGCAGACTTCCTGAACGTTGAAACCTCGATAATGTCTCGACCGTAGCGGACGTGGGCGATCCGAAAGCGTCGTCCCACCATACGCGAACGGCGAAACAGACGTCGCACGTCTTCGGGCGTTGCGTCGGTCGCGACGTCGAAGTCCTTGGGTGACGCACCGAGTAGTAGATCGCGTACGCAGCCGCCTACCAGAAGCGCCTGGAATCCAGCATTTTTCAACTTGGAGACAACGTCGAGAGCGTTGGGATCAACCTGTTCTTGGGTGACGTTGAGCTGTCTTGAGTTGAGCCTCGTCGCGGTGACGGATTGCGCGTTCAACAATGAGATTACGCTGTTATCGTTAGAGCCGGGATACTAGCAGATCCGCTCACCAGGTTTGCACATTGAGTTAACATCCTCATAGCACTAGGACAGGACACTAGCGCCGAGGCCCTCGTTTCCGGGTTTTTTTGCGCGGGATGTTGAGCCGCTGGCGCCTTTCCCAGAGACTCTTGCGGCTGATACCCAGCTTTTCGGCGAGTTCGGTCTCAGTGAGGTGATCTTGATGCTCTTGGACGAATCTCACGAAATAGTCCTCCAGCGATACTTGGTCTACCTCTACGGGAGCCGGGTCTAGTAGTGGCACTGGCTTGCTGGGGTCGATCGCGAGCAGCGGGACGTCGATCTCTTCCCCGTCGCAAAGAATCACGGCTCTTTCGATGGCGTTTTCGAGTTCGCGAACGTTGCCGGGCCATCGATAGGTCTGGATCGCCTCCAATGCTTCGCTGGAGAGGGTTATCTGGGGTTTACCCAACTTGTCACAAACCCGTTCGAGTGCATGGTGGGCCAGTTCGGTGACGTCGGCTCCCCGGTCGCGAAGCGGCGGGATGGCGAATGCCACGACGTTTAGCCGGTAAAAGAGATCCTCCCTAAACTGACCGTTGTCCGTGAGCTGTCGCAAATTTCGATGCGACGCGGCGATGATGCGCACGTTCAAGGCTTTGGTGCTGCTGGAACCGACCCGCCGCGTCTCACCCTTCTGCAGCAATCTAAGTAAACGGGCTTGCGCTTCCAGCGGTAACTCGCCGATTTCATCGAGGAACAGGGTCCCGCCGTCGGCAGCTTCCACGAGCCCGCTTCGGGCACTCGCATCGGGCGTGTCGTGACCGAAGAGTTCGCTTTCGATCAGGTTGTCGGGTACGGCGGCGCAATTCAACGTGATCATGGCGAGGTTGCGCGAGCTACCCGCATGCAACGCTCTGGCGACGAGTTCCTTACCGGTACCGGATTCTCCTTCGATCAATACCGTGGCGTCGGTTGGCGCAACCTTGTCGATGCGTCCCAACAGCTCCTGCATGGCAGAACAGCTACCGATAATGGGGAAGTGTTCGCGCGTGTCCTGCACAGCTCGCGCACGAGGTTGCCGCCGCGCTCGCGCTCGCTCGATGGCGGCAACCAATTCATCTGGTTCGACCGGTAATTCGAGGTAGTCTGCGGCGCCTTGCTTGATGCTGGTTACCGCTTCACGCACCGTACCTTTATCGGACAGCAGGATGAGCGGCAGCGTGCCGAGTTGCTGAAAGATATCAGGGCGTTCGAGTACTTCGGTACCGGCGACAACCGAATCGAATTCCGAGAGGTCTTGATCGTCTAGTACGTCCAGCGACCCGTGGTCGATAATGGCGAACCCGTTGTGCTCCAAGACCCTCGTCAGCTCAGCACGCGTGTCTGGATTGCGTTCGATGAGTAATACGTTGGCCATTGGTCACATGGTAACAAACGCGTGTCTAGTAACCTATCGGCGAACCGGGACAAGCC
>CBDTZM010000083.1:0-7133 GCA_965364915.1 uncultured Pseudomonadales bacterium
GCGTTTTCCGTTCGTCGACATCGACGGCGGGGGTACGGTATCCGGTTACATGCAGAACCTGGAAACCATTTTAGAGCTGGTTCCCGCGGACATTCGCATCATTCCCGGTCACGGTGCGTTGGCCAACATCGCCACCGTGGCAGAGAATCTCGAGGTCATTCGCACCACCCAGAAAATGGTGGTCGACGCCTTGAACGGCGGCGATAGCATCGAGACGGTGATCGAGCGGGGTCTGGGTGCAGAATACGCGGACTGGGCTTCCGGTTTCATCAACGAAGAACGGTGGATTCGCATCCTCGACGCCGACCGCCAGGGAGCCACCGGCAGCCGCCGCTAGGTGAATCCGCTCGAACAGCTTCACCAAGACCGAAGCGCTGCCAGGAACGCACAGGACCCCTACGCGAATCTTTGCGCGTTCGCGACCGTCGATACCAACGGCGAGCCACAGGTTAGAACGTTAGTGTTGCGGGACGTGGAACAGCGCCTGGCGGTATTCGCCAACGAGACCAGCCCCAAGTGGCAACAACAGGTCGACAGGCCAATGGTGCTGGTCTTTCTGGCATCGCTGAACGTCCAGTACCGGCTGCGTTGCACGACCGAAACCGTACCCGATCAGATCGTCAACGATAGCTGGGGACTGCGGCCCGAAGCCCCAAAACGCATGGATTGGTTCTATTTCGAGCGCCCGCAAAGCTCGGCGATCGCCAGCCGCGAACGATTGCTAGAGGAACTGGCAGCCCTTACGCCACCGGAGCCGCTCGTGGCACCTCAGACGGCGAAAGGATTGTTCCTCGTACCGGAACAGATCGAACGTTTGGATCTGAATCAGCCCGACGGGGTGCACGATAGAAGGCGGTGGGTTTACACCGATAGCGAATGGATCGAGACGGTGTTGGTGCCCTAGTCGGTTTCTGCGGTGACGATACCAACCAAGTTGGCGAAACAGGTTTCTTTGGCGGTCTGCACAAAGCCTTGAATGAATGCAGCGTCGGCTTGATCGATGCGCACGGCCGCATATAGTGTCGGCCACACGCCCTCTTCCCCAAGCGACGTTACGGCGATGTAATCGCGTTCGCGATACTCATGCAGCGCCCAGTTCGGCAGACAAACCACACCGCGGCCGCTCGCGACCAGCTGAATCATCATCGTCGTAAGTTCGGCTTGGCGCACTCGCTCCGGCTCGACACCCGCGGGATCCAGAAACGCCGTGAAGATGTCCAGACGACTGCGGTCGACGGGATAGGTAATCAACACTTCGTCGGCCAGGTCGCTCGGCTCGACCCACGCCCGAGCGGCATGCGGATGATCTTTGGCCACGGCGAGCTGTGCTTCGTAGCTGAACAACGGTAGATAACTCAGGCTTAGATCATCGACCGGGTCGGCGGTAATGACGACATCCAGGTCACCGCGGGCCAATGCCGGTAAAGGCGCAAAGTGGAAACCGCTGGAAATATCGAGTTCTACGTCCGGCCAACTCTCCCGGTATAGATTGATCGCCGGCAACAACCAATCGAAGCAGCTATGGCACTCGATCGCCATGAAGATTCGACCCGACTCGCCACCCGCCAGCCGCGCCACATCCTGCTCGGTCCCGTGTACCAGGGGCAACACCTCATCGGCGAGTTTCAACAGGCGGTTACCGGCGCTGGTAAACCGTACCGGCCGGGTCTTGCGGATGAACAAACTGCAGCCAACGCGCGTCTCCAGATCTTTGATTTGATGAGATAGTGCGGATTGGGTCAAAAACACCCGGTCGGCAGCTTCGACCAAGCTGCCGGTATCGCGAAGCGCCACTAAAGTGCGTAGGTGCCGTAGCTCGATGTGTGACATGAATCTTGCGCATTAAGAGGGGCGCCAACATGCAGTATATTCATAATGAACCGGCAATAAAGCCCAAAATGCTCACTTGGTGAACTGTGCATTAGAGCACGATGGACGCTGATCGGCTGCATTAGACTCTCGAAAATACCGACAGCGAGACCCGATGTTCAACCCCAACCGCACGCTGATCGATGCGTTCGTAGACCACACGCTGATGGCCTATCGCGAGACCTTTCCAGCGCACGATCCCGACCACGACCAACTGCTCGAGCAGGCAGCGCGTGCGGCTTTGGAAACGCTGTTGAACTGTGACTGCCCCTACCACGATATCCAACATACGATGCTCGTGACCGATGTCGGTCAAACGATCTTGCGCGGACGCCAAATTGCGAGGGGCGACGTCACCAACCAGGACTGGCTGCATTCGATCATCGCCATGTTGTTCCACGACATCGGCTATGTGCGCGGCTTGCTCAAAGAAGACGACGAAACCGGTTGCTTGGTGGATGTCAGCGGCACCCGAATCAAACCGCCGCCTGGTGTAACGGACGCCTTCATGACGCCGTACCACGTCACGCGAGGCAGCTTGCACGTGCAAGAACGTTTCGCGAGCGACGCCATTCTGAATCTGGCCACCATCTCGGAATACATCGAGATGACGCGTTTCCCGGTACCGCAAGAGTCATTCTATCAGCGGCTCATAGGCTTCGGCGCGCTCGTGCGCGCAGCCGACCTGATCGGGCAGATGGCCGACCCGCTTTACCTACAGAAGCTTTCGCGACTGTTCGCCGAATTCAAAGAATCGGGCGACGCCAAACGTCTCGGATATGCGGATGCCGGAGAGATGCGCGAACGCTTTCCCGAGTTCTATTTCGACCACGTGCATCCCTACATAGGCGAAGGCCTGGTTTACCTCGGCAAGACCCAAGACGGTCAACAGTGGATCGCCAACCTGCATCACCACGTGCATCCCGACGCCACCGACGTGATGTCGGACCACTCGAGCGGTGTCGCACGCAAGCCCAAATTGGTGACGCGTCGCTAACCACCTGTCGCCTGACATCCTGCCGCCTAACGGATAGGCCAAAGTTCCGCTAGAATCCTCGCTCTTTGCTTGAAAGACCTTGAAGGGGCACATGGCGGCGGTCGCGCAAAGCGCAAGCCAGGGCGCGGGTTCACCGTTGAAGATCGCGCTGCTAGGCTATCGAAGCAATCCGTACAGCGGCGGCCAGGGCGTGTACCTCAACTACCTGTCCCGGGCGTTGGTGGATGCCGGACATACTGTCGATGTCATCTCGGGACAACCCTACCCTGAACTGGATCCTCGAGTCGGCCTGATCAAACTACCAAGTCTTGATCTGTTCGCGGCGAGCAACCACGTCACCGCCCTGCGTGCCAAGCACGTCACTTCGGCGACGGATTTCTTCGAATGGCTGTCGATGTTGACGGGCGGATTTTCCGAACCTTATACGTTCGGCCGCCGCGTCTTGACGTATCTGAAACCGCGCCTTGGCCAATACGACGTCGTGCACGACAACCAGAGCCTGTCGCACGGAATCCTGCGGCTGCAACAACTAGGCGCGGCGTTGACCGCGACGATTCATCACCCGATCACCTGGGACCGCGACATCGCACTCGATCACGCCAAGGACCGCGGCGAACGACTGCTCATTCGACGCTGGCACCACTTCTTGCGGATGCAAACCCGGGTAGCGGGAAAGTTGCGACACATCGTCACCGTCAGCGAACGTGCCAAGCAAGACATCGCCAAGGCATTCGGCATCGACCGGCGCCGCATCACGGTGATCTACAACGGCATCGACACCCAAGCCTTCAAGCCCGAACCGCAGATCGATCGGCATCCTCACCGATTGATCACGACGGCAAGCGCCGACCAGCCGTTGAAAGGCACCCAGCATCTCATACCGGCATTCGCCACATTGCGGGCCCGCTTTCCTGCGTTGCGGCTGACCTTTATCGGCAAACCGAAACCGGGTGGCCGAACAGAACGTCTCATGGCGAAGCACTGCGTAACCGATTACATCGACTTCGTACACGGCATCAGCACCGATGCCATTCGAGAACTCTACGCCGCCTCGACGGTCGCCGTCGTACCGTCCGAATACGAAGGTTTCGGATTGCCCGCCGGCGAAGCCATGGCCTGTGCGGTTCCGGTGGTGTCGACCGATGGCGGCGCGCTGCCCGAAGTGGTCGGCGACGCCGGTGTCATCGTTCCAGCACGCAATCCGTCCGCGCTTGCCGATGCGGTCGGCGCGTTGTTGGAACAACCTGCCCGCCGCGAGAAACTGGCGCGTCGCGGCCGCGAACGCATCGAAGCCCACTTTGGTTGGGACGACAGCGCCGCACAACTGGTCGACCATTACCGCGCAACGCTTGCGAACGGGAACTCGGCTAAGTGAGCTTAGAGACCGTTAATTTCGAAAAGCTATCGCTGAAATCGGGCGATCGGGTACTCGACCTCGGTTGCGGAGAAGGGCGGCACACGATCAGCGCCTACCTTCTGGCCGACGTGGAGGTCGTGGGGCTGGATCTATCCCTGTCCGACCTTGCCACTGCCATGAGCCGGCTCGGCGAGTTCGTCGTCGAGCCAGCGCCGAACAAGGTGATTCACTGGATCTCAGCTAGCGGTTTCGGCCTGCCTTTCGCGGACGCCTGTTTCGACAAGGTCATATGCTCCGAGGTGCTGGAGCATATCGACGAATTCGAGACGGTGCTCGGCGAGATCGAACGCGTCCTGAAACCGGGCGGTACGTTTGCCGTCAGCGTGCCACGGTTCTTACCGGAATGGGTTTGCTGGCGGCTGTCGCGCGCCTACCACGAAGTCGAAGGCGGCCACGTCCGCATCTTTCGTACCCAGCAACTCAAACGCGCCATCGAGCGGCGACGCATGCGCTACCGATCGCGGCATTGGGCCCACGGACTGCATTCACCCTACTGGTGGCTCAGATGTCTGTTCTGGGAACAGGGCGAAACCGCTTGGGTGGTGCACGCCTACCATAAGCTACTGGTGTGGGACCTCATGAAGCAACCGCGGATTACCCGCTGGCTGGACAAACTGTTGAACCCATTCATCGGCAAGAGCGTCGTGATGTATTTCACCCGTCTGGCCGCATGAAGGAACTCGTGCGACATACCGCTAATTACATCCTCTCGGTGCAACAGCCGAACGGTGCCATTCCTTGGTTCGCTGACGGGACGATCGACCCTTGGGACCATGTGGAAGCCGCTATGGGACTATCGGTCGCGGGTGCCTGGCCCGAAGCGGCAGCCGCTTATCGGTGGCTCGCAAGCCAGCAACGCCCTGACGGTTCATGGATGGCCGCCTATCAAGACGATCTGGTGGTCGACGGCACGCGCGCCGAGACCAACTTTGTGGCTTACATCGCAACCGGCGTTTGGCTTCACTACCTGACCTCCAACGACCTTGCCTTCGTTACCAGCATGTGGCCGAACGTGCGGCGCGCAATCAATTTTGCGTTGAGCCTGCAAGCACCAACCGGAGAGATCTATTGGGCGTGGGATACCCGCACCGGGATCAACAAGGACGCGCTGCTCACCGGCTGCAGCTCGATCTACAAGAGTCTCGAAAGCGCCATACGCATCGCCGAATTGATGCACGACACGCAATCGCAAGCTGCCTGGCAGGCGGCTCGGCACACGTTGGGAGATTGCTTGCGCGACAAACCGCAGCGCTTCGATCGTACTTGGCCGTCGAAACAGCGCTACTCGATGGATTGGTTTTACCCGGTTCTCACCGGCGCGGTAATCCGCGACGAGGCGCGCCAGCGCATCGACGGCCGTTGGCAGGAATTCGTCGAGCCAGGGCTCGGTTGCCGGTGCGTCGTGGACCAACCCTGGGTAACCGTCGCCGAAACCGCAGAGCTCACGATGTCGTGCTTAGCGGTCGGTCAGCGGAATCGGGCAGAGCAGCTGTTCGACAACTTGCGGCGCTTTCAAGCCGAAGACGGTTCTTGGTGGACAGGCTTCGCTTTCGAGGACGAGGTGTTGTGGCCAGACGAGCGGCCGACGTGGACGGCCGGTGCCGTGTTGTTGGCAGCGGATGCGTTGGCTGGGTTGACGCCTGGGAGTGGGTTGTTTACGCAGCACGGTTAGCGTTGCGCCAGGAGACTGTGCTTCCAGTTTCTACTCCGACCCCAATTATCCTCCGACTCAATTAGAGGCGGCGTAGTACGCCCAGCGTCTTGGTCATCTCGCATGCCTCGTACGCGCCGGATGTTAGCGCCAGTTGGTAAATCTCATAGGGCGCCCGGCCACCGTCGTCGGGATTCGGAAATACGTCGTGAATCGCCAAGTAGCCTCCGGCGGCGACGTGCGGGGACCACGCCGCATAGTCGGCGAGCGCGGCGGCCTGGCTATGCCCGCCGTCGATGAACACCAGCTGCAAGGGTGTCGTCCAGTGCCGGCCCGCCAACGCGGAGGGCGCCACGATGGGAACGACGGTCGCCTCTAGCTCGGCCAGCGCCAACGTGCGCCGAAAAGCCCAAAACGAGTCCATGCGCTTGGCCGCGGCATCGTAGAGCTCCGGATCATGGTAGGCCTCACCTACCTGATGCTCTTCCGAGCCGCGATGATGATCGACGGCAAACAACACGCCGCTCTGCGCGCGGCAGGCACTTGCAAGGTAGATGGTGGATTTTCCGCAATAGCTGCCGACCTCCAAACAGGGGCCGCCCGCGCTGACTTCAAGCGCAAGCTCATAGAGCCGGGCGCCCTCATCGGCGTCGAGAAAGCCCTTAACCTCGTTGGGATCTAACGCAAGCTGCAAAATCCACTCCGATGTCCTTCAAATTCCAAGCCACCTTCCCTTCCAAAAACCGTAACAAAGTCGCAAAAGGCGTTTGATTTTTCAACTAGACTCTCTACTATTCGCGACCCGGTAACCAAGCTTGAAGCGTCACCGGTTTAGCAGGACGAGAAACATGGACGAAACAACCTCCCCCGAGATTGCAGAGCAGCCAGTACCCACCATCATGCTCGCGACCGACGAACTAGTCGTCGCTCACGAACGCATGGGCACGCCGGTAGACGAAGAAAACGACGTCTTCGTGCTGGGCTACAATTGACCAAAGATCAGCCGACGATAGTGAACACCACGACGAACACGACCGGTAGACCGATCGCATAGTAGGTCACCAGGTTCAGCAAGTCGTTCTGCTGTTCATCGTCACTCAATTTCAGCCTGGGACCCAGCCCGAGCCACAGCCCACCCGCAACGACGAACGTTATCACTAGGGTCAATATTCCTCCGGCCATGGCGAAACTCCGTTACA
>CBDTZM010000084.1:0-7128 GCA_965364915.1 uncultured Pseudomonadales bacterium
AACCCATTTCTTCCAACAGCGGCAGATAGCTATAGGATTCGACGTCACAGGCGATGCCGGGATAACGATTCCAGTACCACGTGCCTCCGACGTCGCCGCCTTTCTCGCAAAATCGTACGTCATGAAATCCCGCCTCGCGAAGCTTCTGCCACAGCAAAAGCCCGGCAAAGCCCGCACCAACCACCAGAATTTCACACTCGTCGGTCAAAGCCTCTCTTGGTATGGGCTCTGCTGAATAGACGTCTTCGAGGTATTTGCTGAACTCGCCTTCCATCGCCATGTAGTCGGCGGCGCCCCTGCGCAACTCTTTGAAATCTCGGTATTTCGATTGTTCAGCAGCGTTGAAGACAGCCCCGGGCGGAGGCTCAGGCAATGTTTTCAACGCCTCGTCCGCCACCGGCGAGTAACCCTTCCCGGCAATGTTGTCGGTCGCCATAGCGGCGCGAGTGTTGAAGACCTTTAGCCCGCTAGCGGGGTCTATGCGAATGGGCATGGGAACTATTCCGCGCTGGGGAAACCGAGGGCTTTCAGTTTATCGACCATGTTCGCGCCCGCCTTCATCGGATTGACGCTTTTGTCGATTTCTCGAATGATGCCTTCCCCATCGATGTAAAACGTCCATCGATTGGCATAACCCCGATCCGACAGAACGCCGTAGGCACGACTCATATCCTTGCCGGGATCAGAGAGAATGGGAAAGCTCGCCTCGTTTTTCTCCGCAAACGCGCGGTTGTCTTCGACCGTATCGATACTCGCCATGAAGTAGGCAACATCGAAGTTCCTGATTTCGCGGTCGCTGTCACGCAGCGACTTGCACTCCATGGTTCAGCCGGTGGTAAAGGCTTTTGGGAAGAAGGCGATAACGACGTGTTTGCCGCGCAATTGAGAAAGGCTGTACTGCTCGCCGTCCGATCCGGGCAACGACCAATCCGGTGCGACATCGCCCACGTTGGGCGCGGCTGCGGCGGTTGACGCGTAGGTCAACGCCGCGATCAGCGCGACGAAAAACTTGAAATTCGGTGTTGATACCACGATGAGACGGCTCCTGAATTGCACGATGTCGCTTGAGAATAGCCTGCTGGCACAGAGTAGCAACTAATTTGCCTCTAAGCGGCGCGATGAACGCCAGGCAGTGTGTTGTGGGATTAATACTCGTTTTGAGAACCAGCCAAACAATTGACCAGTGCGCATAGGCGAAAATGCCGCCGAATTCGACCGAATTTTATTGGCAAGAACTGTGCCGATCCTGATTAACGACCACGTAGTCGCTCAGGCCGGCTAAGGAATGGAATCCAACTCGCCATGCGCAAATTAAACTTAGGATTAGTCTTCGCGGCATCTTTGGCCCTCGTGGCCGGTTGCGGAGGCGGCAGCAGTAGCACTCGCAGCCTCGATAATTTCACGCCAATCCCGCAAGCACCGGACTTCAAATCGATCTCAGGTGATGTACAGGGATTGACCGGTGTATTGACGTTAGGCTGGGAGAGCCGAACTCAAGTGCTCACGGGCGGTGCCTTCACGATCCCGCTGGCGTTCGACTCAGGCGCCGACTTCGTTCTGTCGATAGTCAACGAACCGTTCAGCCAAACCTGCACGATCGATAGTCAGACAGTGTTCAACGCCCAGGATGTCGACGTTGTGGGCGTGTCGATCAGCTGCATCACGCAAAACTTGATTAGCGTCAGCGTTGAAAATTTCTCAACGGGCGCAGCCCTTGCCGGAATTGACGTTACCGCTACCTGGAACGATCAAGGAGCCCAACAGACCATGGCGGGCGTATCGGACGCCCAGGGTCGACTGACGTTCGAAGTACCAACGTTTGACGGGCGCATCATGGTCAACGCCGATCCCGTCGGTTTCGGCGAACAGTCGAAAGTTGTCACCAATACCTTGATTCCATTCGGCAGAGCCGCCCGCATGCTGATGCAACCCAATAGCACGGGCACCACGTTCGACGCCGCGGTCGGGGCGGATCTAGCCGTGGGCGAGGTTTTGCTGAGCATTCCCGCCAATGCCCTCGCGGATGCTGGCGGCAGCTTGTACACCGGCATGGTCACCGCCGAAATGACGGTCGTGGACCCAAGCGTGGAAGTTGAAGTCATGCCGGGCGACTACACCAGCCGAGATGCTGGTGGGGCGACGTCGCCCATGCAGAGTTATGGTGCCCTCAGCGTCACGTTCACCGGCACCGGCGGTGAAGTGCTGGATCTGGATGCCGGCCAGACCGTCAACATCAACATCCCTGTCGCCGCAGCCGAGCTCGTTACCGCGCCGGCGGCAACACCACTGTTTTACTACGATCCCATCAGCGGGTACTGGACCGAAGAGGGTCAGGCGGTCCTGACGACGCTACCGAGTGGGCTGCGTGTGTTTACCGGCCAGGTCAGCCACTTCACCACCTGGAATGCCGACGAAGAATACGTTCCGGTGTTCATCAACGGTTGTGTCGTGAACACGGCCGGCGCACCGTTCCCTAACGTGCGCGTCAACGCAACGGGAGCGTCCTACTTGGGCAGCACTCGGGCCATCACCGACTCGAACGGGTTGTTCTCGGTACCGGTTCGTCCGTTCTCCGACGTGTTGATAACGGTGGGAGACTTGTTGCAGAGCGGCACGATTCAGGCTTCCAGTAGCGGTGCCGACAGCACGGTATCGCCTTGCTTGATCGCATCGGGCGGCAGTTCGACGATCAATCTGACTTGGGGTGCGAATCCATCGGATCTCGATACGCGCCTTTACGGCTTCTCGAACGTCGATTCAGGTGACGATTTCACGGTCAACTTTACCTCGCGTTCGGTCCTGGTGAACAACATAACCATCGACCTCGATGTTGACGATGTCACGGGTTTTGGTCCGGAGATCGTTACGCTTCCCGACTTTCCGTTCCAAGGCGTGTACCGCTACGCGGTACATCTGTTTTCCGGGAGCGGCGACATACAGTCGTCGCCCGCGCGTGTTGAATTGAATCTGCGCGGTGACGTAACGGTGTTTATCCCTCCTCAAGGAACACCGACGCAATGTTGGGCGGTATTCGATATGGCGGTTGACGCGTTTGCAAACGTAACGGTTACCCTGCTCGATAGCTGGGAAGCAACAGATTATTGCACCAGCGGTAACTTCCCGAACCCGACCGACTAGGCGCCGGAACCACCTGATTCATATGGAGATGAAATGGTGACAATCAAGACAACGGTAACAACCTGCTTGGCCGCAACGCTGTTTCTCGCAGCAAGCGCGTTCGCGGATGGGCTCAATTGGCAATACATCGACGTGGCCTATCAACAGCCTTCCGACGATGACATTCAAGGTCTCGAAGCCAGGTTCAGCGGCCACGTTGCGAAAAAGTGGGTCCTGCAAGGTCGCGTGAGTCGGCTGCGTCTAAAAGACAGCGCAGTGGACTTGGAAATGTCACAAACACGCTTCGATATCTCAGGCGGCCGGATTTTTTCCTTTGGCAACAGATTGGACGCGATAGTCAGCGCCGGCTATACGCGTGTCGAGTATGAAACCGAGTTGGGCACCCTCAACATCGATGCAGGTCAAGACGCAGGTAATGTCCAGTTCGGACTGCGCGCCGGATTCACCGACAAGTTCGAAGCCGAAGCCAGCCTGGGAATGCTGTTCGACGAAGACGACACCAGCGATCTACTTTGGAACGCGAGCCTCAGATACCGGGTGATACCGGTGTTGTCGATCGTCGTTGGGGTCAGCGGTGTCGACAGCGATACGTTCGACTCGGATGAGGTTCTCTATGAGGTTGGTTTGCGCTTCGATCTGGGGGAAGAATAGAACGAAGCGCTTGCACCAACGTCAAAGCTTTGCTCTGGACATCCTCAACGACGTCCTCAACGACGTCCTCTACGAGAGCGATTGCGACAACATGTAGCTATTGCCGTCCGGATCGAAAAACGTCGCTAACTTGACCAGGCCGGGAATTTCTACGGTCTCGCCATCGAACCGAACACCCTTGCCTTCGAGCTCGCTGCGCGCACTTTCGATATCGTCGACGCCGAACACCGGCGTGGTGCCGCCGCTGCCGTCTACCTCTTCGTTCTGGCCGAGGCCGATGCTGATCCCTTCCGCCGGCGTCGCGACCTCTGCCCAGCCTGCTTCCGGCGCCCTGAACATCTCTTCGAACCCCAGCATCTCTTTGAACCACGCCAACGACTCGTCGAGGTTCGTTACGGAGGACGCCAGTGTGATCGTTCCATTGTAATTCGGCATTTGCACTCTCCCTTGGAATTGGCTTGCTAATTAGAGTATGGAAAGTATAGTAACTCTACTTATTATTCAATCGGTTTCGTCTGACAAATTCCATTCAAAAACTTGTCAGCCTGTTCCATCATCGCTGGATGGTACCCGTCATCGCGGAGCTGCACGCATCCGCTAGCGGTACGAGATTCATCGTGCTCGTGAACGCACTCAGCATCAATCGCGCCACCTTGGGTACGACCTTATCTGCGTTGATGGAAGCCGATTTGGTCATGCACAATCCCGGCTATGGCCATCCGCTACGTCCGGAGTACGTTTTGACTGCCAAAGGCAAGGACGTCGCGCCGCAGTGCGCGCGCTTTGAGACGTTGATCGACGATGAAGGCTTGAGCGCATTGGCGCACCGGAAATGGACAGCTTCGATACTGCTCACGGTTAGTACCGGCAAGAACCGCTTCAACGCCATGCAGACCGAGCTTGCCGGTATCACGCCGCGCGCGCTGACGACGGCGCTCAGGGCTTTGGCCAGTGCCGGTTTGCTGTCGCGGCAAGTCGACGACGGCTACCCGCCGCGCACCACCTACACGCTTGGCAGCACCGGTCGCCGCATCGCTGACACGGTAGCCCGAATAGCCGACCGTCTATGAACGCTAAAGCAGTTCACCCCCGCATGCAGACGCTGTCGTGCCATGCTCTTCATAGGCCTTGATCACGTTGGCGCCGGTACGCCAGCGGTGCACTTCGTCCGGCCCGTCCACTAGCCGCTGACTACGGATACCGATGTACCAGCGGGCCAGTGGCGTGTCGTGGCTGTAACCCAGCGCGCCGTGCAACTGCAGCGCGGTGTCGACCACCTGATGCACCATGTGCGCAAGGAACACCTTGGCAATACCGTTTTCCTGGCGCAGGTCTTCACCGCGCTCGGCCTTGTAGGCAATGTGCAGCAGCATCAGTCGCGCCTTGTAAATTTCCGCAGCACAGTCAGCGAGCATCCACCGTACGCCTTGCCGGTCGGCGAGACGTTTGCCGAAGGTGTTGCGCTCAATGACGTGACCGGCGGCCAGATCGAGCGCGCGTTGCGCCATGGCAACGTTGTGCATGCCGTGACGCAGGCGGCCGTAAGCTAGACGGTGCTGGCCCATGTTGAAGCCCTGACCGCGCCCCCCCAGGATGTTCTCGCGGGGCACCATCAGGTTATCGATCTTGATTTCCGAGTGTGAGCCACCGAGCTTCAAGCCTAAGTCCGTGTGCGGCTGCATGGTTTCGATGTTGCGCAGAATCTGATACCCGGGGTTGGGCAATTCCACGAGAAACGTGCTGTATCGTTCGTGTCGCGGCGCATCGGGGTCGGTCTTGGCCATGACGAGTGCGACGTCGGCCACGCTCGCCGATGAACTGAACCATTTTTCGCCGTTCAGCACCCAGTTGTCGCCCTCCAGCACCGCGGTCGTCTGCATGCCGGTGGCGTCGGCACCCGCTGCCTTTTCGGTCATGGAGTAGCAGATGCGTTTCTTACCCTCCAACAGCGGCGCCAGAAATTTCTCTTTCTGAAAGTCGGTGCCGTGCTCCAGCAGGGTCAGCATGGTGGCATCGTCCGGCCCCTGGGTGTTCATCGACAGGGCCCCGAGAAAACTTTCGCCGAGTTCCATCTGCACCAGGGCGTTGGCCAGCGGCTTCAGGCCCATGCCGCCGTGCTCGGGCGGGATGAAAGGGCACCACAAACCCTGCGCGCGCGCCTTGGTCCGCAACTCTGCCAGTACGGTATCGAAGTTGTCGGCCGTGCACTTTTCCTCGGCCGGCACACACTCGTCCTGTACGAACGCGCGCACCTTGGCGCGAATGGCTTTCGTTTCCTCTGGTATTTCGAAATCGATCATTAGTCCCGCTCCCTCATTGAATCTGTGTCCGGGACGACTATATCAGGTGGTATCGATCGATGATTACCAGGGGTGGTTCACGGTTCAATCTTGTAGAGCGCGGCCGCATTGTCCCTGAGTATCTTCTTTTGTACGACGGGGTCGAGGTCGGCGATGGCCTCGCGTACCCGGCTCGTGCCATCGGGATACAGGCAGGTGGGATGCGGAAAGTCGGTTTCGAACATCACCTGATCGGCTCCCAACTGCTCGATCGCAGATCCGAGCGATCGGGATTCGAACCAGAAGCAACCATAGAACTGGCGCTTGAAGTACTCCGAAGGCTTCATGGAGAGATGCGCCAGGTGCTCGGGCGCGGTCTCACCAAACTGATAGTCCAAGGATTCGAGCAGGAACGGCAACCAACCGATGCCGCTCTCCACCGATACGAACTTGAGGTTCGGGTATCGCTCCGGCACGTCGCTGACCAGCAGGTTCGACAGCCAGCGCACCTGACTGAGGAAGATCGCGGCCCCGCCCAACGACAGTTTCACGTCACCCGTCCACGTGTCGTAAGGCACCGAACCGGACCAGTCGATATCCCCAACGGATGCCCCGATGTGGAAGTTGATCGGCATCTCCAGTGCTTCACAGATCTCCCAGAACGGCTGCCAGTCGGGCTGAGCGAAGTTTGGCATGCCGGAGTCGTGTGGGTTGGAGCACATGACAATGCCCCGCGCACCGTTATTTTTGGCGCGCTCAACCTCGGCGACGCAAGCCTCGATGTCCCACCACGGTACTAGCGCCATGGGCAGTATGCGATCGCCCGAACGCGACTGCAGATCGTTCATCCAGTCGTTGTAGATTTGCACGCATGCGATGCGCAGGGCCTTGTCGTCGACGCGCAGAAAGTTCTGGTTGCCGAACCCACCGACGTTGGGGTAGACGATGCCGTGGCTGATCCCCAGGCTGTCCATGATTTCGAGTCGCGCATCGCAGTCGTAGGAAGCGGCGTGCACCTTGTCGATGTCGGCCTTCAAGAAACGCAGTCCGAGCATTTTCT
>CBDTZM010000085.1:0-7102 GCA_965364915.1 uncultured Pseudomonadales bacterium
TCGAATCCTACGTTGTGGTCGATCCCGGGCTAACCGATCTGGAAACCGGACAGCTTTTAACCGACGAGGAGTACTACACCAAGCTTGAAGAGTTCGGCGATGAGTTCGACGCCCGCATGGGTGCGGAGTCCGTGCAGGCATTGCTGCTGGCCATGGACATCCACGCGGATATCGCCAACCTGCGCGAAGAGATTCCCGCAACCAACTCGGAAACCAAAATCAAGAAGCTGTCCAAACGCTTGAAGCTAATGGAGGCGTTCGTCAACTCCGGCAACAAACCCGAGTGGATGGTCCTGACCGTATTACCGGTGTTACCTCCCGACCTCCGACCGCTGGTGCCGTTGGACGGCGGCCGCTTTGCGACCTCCGACCTCAACGATCTGTACAGACGGGTGATCAATCGCAACAACCGTCTGAAGCGACTGCTGGATCTGTCCGCTCCGGACATCATCGTTCGTAACGAAAAGCGTATGTTGCAGGAGTCTGTAGACGCACTTTTGGACAACGGTCGCCGTGGTCGAGCCATTACCGGTTCCAACAAGCGGCCGCTCAAGTCTTTGGCCGACATGATCAAAGGCAAGCAGGGCCGTTTCCGTCAGAACCTGTTGGGCAAGCGCGTGGACTATTCCGGGCGCTCGGTCATCGTCGTGGGTCCGACACTGAGGCTCCATCAATGCGGCCTACCGAAGAAAATGGCGCTGGAACTGTTCAAACCCTTCATCTTCGGCAAGCTCGAGGGTCGCGGACTTGCGACCACGATCAAGGCCGCCAAGAAAATGGTAGAACGTGAGACCGCTGAAGTTTGGGACATCCTCGCGGAAGTCATCCGTGAGCATCCGGTGTTGTTGAACCGGGCGCCGACCCTGCACCGATTAGGTATTCAGGCGTTCGAACCGGTGTTGATCGAAGGTAAGGCGATACAGCTGCACCCGTTGGTCTGTACCGCTTACAACGCAGACTTCGACGGTGACCAAATGGCCGTGCACATACCGCTGACGCTCGAGGCACAGCTTGAGTCACGTGCGCTGATGATGTCGACCAACAACATTCTTTCGCCCGCGAGTGGGGAGCCGATCATCGTGCCCTCCCAGGATGTCGTGCTCGGCATTTACTACATGACCCGCGAGAGGGTGAACGCCAAGGGTGAGGGTATGTCTTTTGCCGACTCTCAAGAGGTACATCGTGCCTACTATGCGGGTCAAATTGAGATCCATGCCAAGGTGAAAGTACGTATCGAAGAACATGAAGTTCAGGAAGATGGTTCGATCATCGAGAAAACCACGTTGACAGACACCACCGTCGGCCGCGCTTTACTGTATGACATCGTGCCGAAAACCTTACCGTTCGAAAACGTTAACAAGCCGATGGACAAGAAGTCGATTTCGAACCTCATCAATGAGTGTTATCGAAACGTTGGCTTGAAGGAAACGGTGATCTTTGCCGACCAGTTGATGTATACCGGATTTGCCCATTCGACATACTCCGGCGCTTCGATCGGTGTTGATGATTTCGTCATTCCGAAAGAAAAAACCCAGATCATCGAAGACGCTGGTGAACAGGTCGCGGAGATCGAATCGCAGTATGCATCGGGTCTCGTGACGCAAGGTGAGAAGTACAACAAGGTAGTCGATATCTGGTCGCGTGCGAACGATCTGGTTGCACGCTCGATGATGGATGGCATCTCGAAGGAAAGTGTCATCAACAAAGATGGCGAAGAAGAACTGCAGGACTCGTTCAACTCGGTCTTCATGTACGCGGATTCGGGAGCCCGAGGTTCTCCGGCGCAGATACGCCAGCTGGCAGGGATGCGCGGGCTGATGACGCGCCCGGACGGCAGCATCATCGAGAACGCGATTACGGCAAACTTCCGCGAGGGGTTGAATGTAAACGAGTACTTCATCTCGACGCATGGTGCCCGCAAGGGTCTTGCCGACACCGCGCTTAAAACCGCGAACTCGGGTTACTTGACTCGCCGTTTGGTCGACGTCGCGCAAGACGTGGTTATAACCGCCGAAGATTGCGGTACCGACAACGGGTTAACCGTTGCCGCGATCATCGAAGGTGGCGACGTTGTCGAGCCGTTGGGTGATAGGGTGTTGGGTCGCACCGTTGCCGACAACGTGATGCAGGCGGACGGTAAGACGGTCTTGATACCCGCAGGCACGGTTTTGGACGAAGCCTGGGTAGAGGAGCTCGACGAACTCGGCATCGACGAGATGAAGGTGCGTTCAGCGATCACCTGTGATACGCGTTTCGGCGTTTGCTCAATGTGCTACGGGCGTGACCTGGCGCGCGGGCACGTGGTGAACGTCGGTGAAGCGATCGGCGTCATGGCGGCACAATCCATCGGTGAGCCGGGTACCCAGTTGACGATGCGTACGTTCCACATCGGAGGGGCTGCATCGCGTGCGACGGCAATCGACAATATCCAAGTCAAGCACGGCGGCACGATTCGTCTGCACAACATGAAGACAGTGACTCGTGTGTCCGGCGAGCTGGTCGCTGTATCACGGTCTGGTGAAATTGCCGTTGCCGACGAACACGGGCGTGAACGAGAGCGGTACAAGCTGCCTTACGGCGCTGTGATTTCGGTGGGTGACGAGGACGAGGTCGAAGCCGGGCAGATGATTGCTCAGTGGGACCCCCACACTCACCCGATCGTGACCGAGGTGAAGGGAACCCTCGAATTCCAGGACATGGAAGAGGGGCTTTCGATCAACCGACAGACCGACGAACTCACCGGTCTGACGAACATTACGGTGTTGGATCCGAAGGATCGTCCAAGTGCAGGTAAAGACCTGCGCCCGGCCGTTCGTCTGGTTGATGGTCGTAAACGTGAAGTCATGTTGCCGGGCAGTGATATACCGGCGCACTACTTCCTGCCGAACGACGCTATTCTGAATCTGGAAAACGGCGACAAGTTGGGTGTGGGTGACATCATTGCGCGAATCCCTCAGGAGGGTTCAAAGACGCGCGACATCACTGGCGGCCTACCGCGAGTTGCCGATCTGTTCGAAGCCCGCAAGCCGAAGGAGCCGGCAGTGCTTGCCGAAATAAGCGGCACGGTCAGCTTCGGCAAGGAAACGAAAGGCAAGCGCCGCCTGGTCATCACCCCTCCGGAGGGTGACCATGTGGAGACGCTCATTCCTAAGTGGCGCAACATTGGCGTGTTCGAAGGCGAACATGTCGAGAAGGGCGAAGTTGTCTGCGAAGGGCCGTGGAGCTCGCACGACATCGTGCGCCTGAAAGGCGTGGAAGAGCTCGCCAAGTACATCATCAATGAGATTCAAGAGGTGTACCGGTTGCAAGGCGTAACCATCAACGACAAACACATCGAGGTGATCGTTCGCCAGATGCTGCGCAAGGTCGAAGTCACCCATTCAGGGGACTCGGAACTCATCCGTGGAGAGCAACTCGAGTACACGCGCGTGCTCGGCGTCAACGAGGAACTCGTTGACGAGGGTAAAGCTCCGGTCGAGTACCAACGGGTATTGTTGGGTATCACCAAAGCCTCGCTCGCCACGGAATCGTTCATTTCCGCCGCTTCCTTCCAAGAGACCACGCGAGTGCTGACTGAAGCAGCGGTCACCGGCAAGAAAGACTACTTGCGCGGGTTGAAGGAAAATGTGGTTGTTGGCCGGTTGATACCTGCCGGCACCGGCCTCACCTACCATAGCGATCGCAAGCGTCACCGCGCGCAGGAGATTGCGGAGCGTTTGGCGAAGGAGCAGGGTGCGACGGCAGACGAGGTCGAAACCGCGCTCTCGGAGGCGTTGAGTTCGAGCGAGTAGGTGATTAGGAGCGGCATCGCCGCTCCTAATCCTCAGAGTTTTACTTTGCAAGACTCGTACGCGCGGCGCTGAGTTGCAACACCGCCCGGTACTGTTAGAATGCCGCGCCCCGGTCATCCGGGGCGCTATTGAAACGGAGAATTTATGGCGACCATCAGTCAGTTGGTCAGAAAACCGCGAAAGCGCAAGATCGAGAAGAACATCGTTCCTGCCCTGCAAGGTAGCCCGCAAAAGCGGGGGGTCTGTACTCGCGTCTACACCACCACGCCGAAGAAGCCGAATTCGGCCTTGCGTAAGGTGTGTCGCGTGCGGTTGACCAATGGCTACGAGGTCACCTCCTACATTGGAGGTGAAGGTCATAACCTGCAGGAGCACTCTGTGGTGCTCATTCGCGGGGGTAGAGTGAAGGATCTGCCAGGTGTGCGGTATCACACCGTGCGCGGCACGCTGGACACCTCCGGCGTCTCCGATCGCAGGCAAGGCCGTTCAAAGTACGGAGCCAAACGGCCGAGATAGAGTTAACCAAATTTGGCCCCAGTAAGGCCCCGGACATCCTCGGGGAACCACCTGAAGAAAGGAGCAAGTCATGCCAAGACGCAGAGTCATCGCTAAACGGGAAATTCTTCCCGATCCGAAGTATCACAGCCAGACAGTCGCTAAGTTCATCAATCACGTGATGGTGAGCGGCAAGAAAGCCGTCGCCGAGCGTATCGTGTATGGGGCGATGACGCGCATCGAGGAGCGCGACAGAGCGGATGCCGTGGAAGTCTTCGAGAAGGCGCTGGAAGCGGTGGCGCCGGCCGTGGAAGTCAAATCTCGGCGCGTCGGTGGTGCGACCTACCAGGTGCCGGTAGAGGTCAGACCATCGCGGCGCCAAGCATTGGCCATGCGCTGGCTGGTGGATAGTGCTCGGTCGAGAGGTGAGAAATCCATGGCCATGCGCTTGGCCGGCGAGCTGGCGGATGCCGCCGAAGGTCGCGGCGCGGCCGTCAAGAAACGCGAAGACACGCATCGTATGGCGGAAGCCAACAGGGCGTTCTCGCACTATCGCTACTAATGCCGCCAATGATGGCTAGTCGCTACCTAACGCATACGGAGAGCAGTAATGGCTCGTGAAACCCCTATTAACCGGTACCGTAACATCGGCATCGTAGCGCACGTGGACGCTGGCAAGACCACGACAACCGAGCGCGTGCTGTTCTATACAGGGCTCTCGCACAAAATTGGAGAAGTCCATGATGGAGCCGCCACCATGGACTGGATGGAACAAGAACAAGAGCGGGGCATCACCATCACCTCGGCGGCCACAACCTGCTTTTGGCAGGGCATGAACCAGCAGTACGAACGCCACCGTGTCAACATCATCGATACGCCCGGCCACGTCGACTTCACCATTGAAGTAGAACGCAGCTTGCGGGTTCTGGACGGTGCGGTAGTGATCTTCTGCGGCACATCGGGGGTCGAACCGCAATCGGAAACCGTTTGGCGCCAAGCCAACCGGTACGAAGTTCCGCGCATCGTGTTCGTCAACAAGATGGATCGTGCCGGCGCCGACTTTTTACGCGTCGTCGAACAGATCAAGGACCGGCTTGGCGCCAACCCGGTACCGGTTCAACTCGCCCTCGGTGCGGAAGAGAACTTCAAGGGCGTCGTCGACCTGATCCGCATGAAGGCCATCCTTTGGAACGAAGATGACCAAGGCTTGACCTACGACTTGGCAGACATTCCCGAGGAGCTGCAGGCAGAAGCCGAGCATTGGCGCGAGCAGTTGGTAGAAACCGCAGCCGAGGCTAGCGAAGAACTCGTCGAAGCGTATCTCGAAAATGGTCAACTGACCGAGGAGCAGATTCGTGAGGGCCTGCGCACACGCACGCTCGCCAACGAAATCGTGCCGGCGCTGTGTGGTTCTGCATTCAAGAACAAAGGCGTGCAGGCCATGCTGGACGGGGTCATCGACTATCTACCGAACCCAACGGAAGTCAAACCCATTGATGGCGTGATGGAAGACGAAGAAACTCACGGCACGCGCTCTGCGGACGACGACGCGCCATTTGCGGCGCTGGCGTTCAAGATCGCAACCGACCCCTTCGTTGGCACGCTGACCTTTTTCCGCGTGTATTCGGGCGTACTGAACTCTGGAGACCAGGTGTACAACCCGGTCAAGTCCAAGCGTGAGCGCGTCGGTCGGATGGTGCAGATGCATTCCAACCATCGCAACGAAATCAAGGAAGTCCGTTCCGGCGACATCGCAGCGGCCATTGGTCTGAAAGACGTCACGACGGGTGACACGCTCTGCGCCCAAAGCGACATCATTACGCTGGAGCGCATGGAGTTCCCTGAGCCGGTCATCTCTGTCGCTGTCGAGCCGAAATCGGTACCCGACCAAGAGAAAATGTCCACCGCGCTGGGCAAGCTAGCTCAGGAAGATCCGTCGTTTCGCGTTGAAACGGATGAGGAATCGGGGCAGACGATCATCTCCGGAATGGGCGAGTTGCACCTCGATATTCTGGTCGAACGCATGAAGCGTGAGTTCAACGTCGAGGCGAACATCGGGAAACCGCAGGTCGCTTATCGCGAAACCATTCGCTCGACCGTTGATATCGAAGGTAAGTTCGTGCGCCAGTCGGGCGGTCGAGGCCAATACGGTCACGTGTGGCTTACGCTCGAGCCGTACCGTGGTGAAGAGGAACACTACGAGTTCGTCGACAAGATTTCCGGTGGCGTCGTGCCGAGGGAATACATTCCTGCCGTCAACAAGGGTATCAAAGAGCAGATGCAAAACGGCGTGTTGGCAGGCTATCCCCTGATAGACGTTCGAGCCACGCTGTATGACGGATCGTTCCATGAAGTGGATTCGTCGGAGATGGCCTTCAAGATCGCCGGTTCCATGGCTTTGCGAGCGGGTGCACTCAAAGCCAACCCGGTGTTGCTTGAACCGATCATGGCCGTGGAGGTCGTGACGCCCGAAGATTACATGGGTGACGTGGTCGGCGACCTCAATCGCCGCCGCGGGATCATCGGTGGCATGGATGAAAACCCTGCGGGCAAGATCATTCGGGCGGACGTGCCGCTTTCGGAGATGTTTGGCTACGCGACGGATTTGCGGTCAGCGACGCAAGGCCGGGCGAATTTCACCATGGAATTCGAAAAGTACGCCGAAGTACCCGACAGCATTGCCGAAGGGATCATCAATAAGTAGGGAGGTCTCCCTGCTTCGGAGGACCAACTTGTCTCTCGTTGGATAGGAGCCACAGAGTGTCTAAAGAGAAATTTGAGCGTACGAAGCCGCATGTAAATGTTGGGACGATTGG
>CBDTZM010000086.1:0-7077 GCA_965364915.1 uncultured Pseudomonadales bacterium
AATCAGCAGCACATCATGCTTGCGGCACACACGCTGCACCGCAGGCCAGTACGACTCGGGAGGGATGACGACCCCACCGGCACCCTGTACGGGTTCGCCGATGAAGGCGGCGACGTTCGCGGCACCCAGCTCGTTGATGCGGCCTTCCAGTTCTTCGGCCAGGCGTTCGCCGAATTCGTTCGGCGTCTCGTTGGTGTTCACGTCAAAATAGTAGGGTTGGTCGACATGCTCGATGCCCGGAATCGGCAAGCCCCCCTGTTTATGCATGTCTTTCATGCCACCGAGGCTCGCCGCGGCCAACGTACTGCCGTGGTAGGCGTTCTTGCGACTGATGACGATGTGTTTCTCGGGCTTGTCCTGTAACTGCCAGTAACGCCGCGCAATGCGCAGCTGCGTGTCGTTGGCTTCGGAACCGGATCCCGCGAAGAACACATGGCTCATGCCGCTGACGTCGGCCAGGCGTTCCGCCAGCGCGATGGTCGGCGCCGTGGTGCATTGAAAGAAGCTGTTGTAATACGCCAGCTGCTCGAGCTGTGCGGTCGCCGCCTCGATCAGCTCGCGCCGGCCATAGCCGACGTTGACGTTCCACAGCCCGGCCATGCCGTCGAGCAAACGATTGCCGTCTTGATCGACGATGTAGACACCCTCGCCTTTGACGATCACTCGCGTACCGGCTTCTCCCAGCGCCTTGAAATCCGTGAACGGATGCAGGTGGTGGTCACGGTCGGCGCGTTGCAACGCGGCCAGGTCTGTTAGCTCTGAACTGCTCATGATTTGGGCCCTAGCTAGTCACGCCTGGCGACTTCCTCCAACTCGATCAACGTGCCGCAAAAGTCCTTGGGGTGCAAAAACACCACCGGCAGATTGTGCGCGCCGAGTTTCGGTATACCGTCACCCAACACCCGCGCGCCTTCGGCAACGAGGTGCTCGACGGCGGCCTGCAGGTCGTCCACTTCAAAGCATATGTGGTGCATACCGCCGCTCGGGTTGTTGAAGAGGTACTTCGCGACGGGCGAATCCTCCCCAAGCGGGTGCAGGAGTTCGACCTTGCTGTTCGGCAGCTCCACGAACACCGTCGTCACCCCATGATCCGGCAGCGGTAGCGGCTCGGAAACCTCGGCACCCAACCCATTCGCATAAAGTTTGGCGGCTGCCGCCAAATCCGGCACCACGATCGCCACATGGTTCAAACGACCAATCATCGGTTCTTGCCGGGAATGAGCTTGAGGATGTCGCTCGCTGCCTTGGGAATATTGGTGCCGGGTCCATAGATGGCATGCACGCCGGCGTCGTACAAGAACTGGTAGTCCTGCTGCGGTATCACGCCGCCGCAGACCACGATCACATCTTCGTTGCCGATGGCTTTGAGCTTGTCGATCATCTCCGGCACCAACGTCTTGTGCCCGCCGGCGAGCGTGGACACGCCGACGACGTGGACGCCGAGTTCGCCCACTTGTCCTGCGGCTTCCTCCGGGGTCTGGAAAAGCTCGCCCACGTGCACGTCGAAACCGAGATCGGTAAAGGCGTTGGAGATGACCTTAGCGCCGCGGTCGTGACCGTCCTGACCCATCTTGACCACCAGAATGCTCGGCGCCTGGCCTTCGAACTCCGTGAATACCTTGATCTCGTCGTGCACTCGCTGGAAGTCTTCATCGCCCTTGTGCGCATCGGCGTACACGCCTTTGGTGACACGGGAAACCGCATGATGCCTGCCCCACGCTTTCTCGAGCGCGCTAGACATCTCGCCAACCGTCGCACGCTGCCTCGACGCATCGATGCTCAAAGCCAACAAGTTGCCTTCGCCGGATTCGGCTGCCCTGGTCAACGCGTCCAATGCTGCTTGGGTGCTCGCCGTGTCGCGGTTCTCGCGAGTCTCGTTCAAGCGGCGAATCTGTGCGGTACGAACCTTCGTGTTGTCGACCTCCAACACCTCGAGCTCCGAGTCGTCCTCTTCCAACGTGTATTTGTTGACCCCGACGATCACTTCTTCACCACGTTCAATGCCCGCTTGCTTGCGGGCCGCCGCTTCCTCGATACGCTGCTTCGGCATGCCTTCGGTAACCGCCTTGGTCATGCCGCCGACCGACTCGACCTCATCGATGAGCTTGCGCGCGGCTTCGACCATCGAGTTGGTCAGGCTCTCGACATAGTAGCTACCGGCCAACGGGTCGACCGTGCGCGTCACCTGAGACTCTTCCGCAATGATGATCTGGGTGTTGCGTGCGATGCGCGCCGAAAACGGTGTCGGCAGCGCGA
Organism: uncultured Pseudomonadales bacterium; assembly: GCA_965364915.1. Classification (GTDB taxonomy): domain Bacteria; phylum Pseudomonadota; class Gammaproteobacteria; order Pseudomonadales; family Azotimanducaceae; genus Azophilus. Next base: position 2,257 of record CBDTZM010000086.1, read on the forward strand.
TAGCCTCGTCGAACGAATTGGTATGCAGGCTCTGAGTGCCGCCCAACACGCCAGCCAACGCCTCGATGGTGGTGCGCACCACGTTGTTGTACGGGTCTTGCTCCTGCAGAGAAACACCCGAGGTCTGACAGTGGGTGCGCAACATCGAAGAGGCCGGATTCTGCGGATTGAATTGTCCCATCAACTCGGCCCACAGAATGCGGGCGGCCCTGAGCTTGGCCACCTCCATGAAAAAGTTCATGCCGAGACAGAAAAAGAACGACAACCTGGGGGCGAACTTGTCGACGTCGATGCCCGTCGCGAGCGCCGCCCGCACGTATTCGACACCGTCGGCCAGCGTAAAAGCCAACTCCTGCACCAGGTTGGCACCGGCTTCTTGCATGTGGTAACCGGATATCGAAATCGAGTTGTAGCGCGGCATGTGCTCCGCGCTATGGCCGATGATATCCGCAACGATACGCATGCTTTGCTGCGGCGGGTATATATAGGTATTGCGCACCATGAACTCTTTCAAGATGTCGTTCTGGATGGTGCCGGACAAGTCGGCTGGCTTGACGCCTTGCTCCTCGGCGGCCACCACGTATCCCGCCATCACGGGCAGCACGGCCCCGTTCATCGTCATGGAGACCGACATCTGATCGAGCGGAATGCCGTCGAAGAGGATTTTCATATCCTCAACGGAATCGATGGCAACCCCCGCCATGCCGACGTCGCCGCCGACCCTGGGATGATCCGAGTCGTAGCCGCGATGGGTCGCGAGATCGAAGGCGACGGAAAGGCCTTTTTGGCCAGCGGCCAGGTTGTCCCGGTAGAAACGGTTGGAATCCTCTGCGGTGGAAAAACCGGCGTATTGGCGAATGGTCCATGGACGGTTGGTGTACATGGTGGCGCGCGGGCCCCGCACAAACGGCGTCATACCGGGCAGCGAGTCCAACGTCTGCAATCGTTCAAGATCCGCTTCGGTATACAGCGGCTTGACCTCGATACCTTCGGGGCTCTGCCAGTGCAGCTCCTCGAGCGGCTTGCCGCGTAGCTCTTTCGCAGCCAAGGCGGCCCAGTCGGCGCGGTCTTGTTCGGTCATTCGTTCAGTTCGACCCGGTCGTAGATGGCGGTGACGTCTTGAAAGTTCAAGATCAACGAATGCGATACATGTTGCTGCTGATCGTGCAGGTGGTATTTGAAGCGCTCCTGCTGGCCCGATTGCATGAAAGCGTCGTAGTCTTTGCTGAGCTCACGGACATCGCTGACGATGTCCTTGCTCCAGGTGGCCTTGAACGGCCCCAGCACCGCGCCGCCGGCCAGGCAAATGGTGATTTCGTGATTGGTGAGCCCTTCGTTCATCGCACCCTCCTACCCCCTAAATTCGCTGGATCCGAGTTTATCGCAAAAAAGTTGCAACCGTTTGCCGCCGATCCGTATCAATAGAGGAGAACGTCAAAAAATAAGGATCCGCTCATGGAAGGCTCTGTCGCCCTTTTTATACCCATCGTCTCGGTCATCGTCATCGGCGTGATTTTCGCCTTGTTTTTCTACTATCGGCACAAGACCCGCACGGAAATCCAGACGACGGTGCGCGCCGCAATCGAAAGGGGGCAGGAGCTGACCCCGGAGGTGCTGGAAAGGCTCTCGGATTCGCTGAACACGAAATTCGGCGATCTGCGCCGCGGTGTCGTATCCATCGCCATCGGTATGGCGGTTTATGCCTTTGCGTTTTTCCTCGGCGAGGATGACGCAATGGGGCCGTTGATGGGTATTTCGGCCTTTCCTTTCCTGATCGGGATCGCTTACATAGGCTTATGGTATTTCATACGCCGTAAAGATTGACGTGTAACACCACCCAAGCCAGCGATGAGGCCTTAGTCGTGCAGGTCGTGACCCTGAACGACGTTGAGGCCTTTGCTGCGCTGGTGCGTCGTTATCAGGCCAAGATTCTGCTTCTGCAGCGGCGCTTGGTCCGCGACAGCGGTATTGCCGAGGACCTCTGCCAGGAAACCTTCTTACGCGCATGGGACAAGATGGCGACTTTTCGGGGTGAAGGGCGCTTTGCTGCGTGGCTTTCGAAGCTAGCCTACAACGTATTCTTACAGCACTACCGCAAGAGCAGCCGCGCCGTCGAACAGAGCCTGCCGTCCGACGAACTCCCCGAGAGGACGTCGCAACTAGAAGATGAACTACCGGATCTCGAGCGGCTACTTGGCGTGTTGAACACCGAAGAGCAGTTGCTGCTGGTGCTAAACTACGCCTACGGGCTCACCAACGAAGAGATCGGCCAGGTCCTGGACCAACCGACCGGTACCGTTAAATCCAACATCCACCGGGCCAAGACCAAGATTCGCCAACGTTATCGGATCGAAACATGAGTAACGACACGCTAGACGACCTGTTGCGAGATGCCTTTCGGGCAGAGCTCGCCAACGCTCAGGATGGTGACTTGACTCAGCGCGTGCTCGCCAAACTGCGGCGGCGCAGCCGCAGGCGCAACCTGACCCTGGCAGGCGCCGGCTTGTTGGCGTTAACACTCGCTGCGTTGAGCGCGCAACCCGCCGCGAGCGCATTGGTCGAGTGGTTGGCATCCAGCGAGCCCGTGGCGGCCGGCGCACTGGCCGCGGCGATGCAGAATCTCGGCATCGGTTTACCGATGTTGCTTACCGTCGCCCTGGCGCCGTGGTTGTTAGCGCTCTTGGACGACCAGGTGTAACCTAGGGCGGCGAAGCACAAACAGCTAGGACACTTTTCGAAATGCCGCTCGACCCAGATGCCCAAGGCGTCTTGGATCTGCTTGCCTCGCTGAACGCCCCCGAGTTCAGTGAATTGACCCCCGAGGAGGCTCGCGGACTCTCATTAACACCACCACCCGCCGTACCGACCGCGGTCGGCAGCGTCGTCAATCGCACGATACCGGGCGAAGGCGGCGACATAGGGTTGCGCATCTATACCCCGGAGACCCCGGAAGCCCCCGACGGCGATGCCCCGACCGGCGCGCTCGTCTACTTTCACGGCGGCGGATGGGTGATCGGCGATCTCGACAGCCACGATGAGACGTGTCGCAAGCTGTGCTCGAACGGCGGCCAGACGATCGTCTCGGTGGACTATCGGTTGGCGCCGGAAACGCGCTTTCCAGGCGCCATCGACGATTGCTACAGCGCCACCCAATGGGTGGCGGATAATGCTGCCGCGCTCAACATCGACGCGGCGCGCCTCGCCGTCGGCGGCGACAGCGCGGGCGGCAACCTGGCCGCTGCCTGTGCCTTGATGGCACGCGACAAGGGCGGTCCTGCCATCGCGTTTCAGTTGTTGATTTACCCCGTGACCGGTCGCGACTTCAACACTGCTTCTTACATTGAGAACGCCGAAGGCTACCTCTTGAGCAAGAAGGCCATGCAATGGTTCTGGGACCACTACGTGCCTGACACGCAAGAGCGCAGCAATCCGTACGCAGCACCGCTGGAAGGCGAACTCAGCGGGTTACCGCCGGCGCTGGTCATGACCGCCGAATACGACCCGTTACGCGATGAGGGCGAAGCCTATGCGCAGGCTTTGCAAGACGCGGGATGCGCGGTACAAATGATCCGTTACGACGGACTCATCCACGGTTTTTTCGGCATGTTCGATGCCATCGCGGCGGCCCAGGACGCCATGCAACAAGCAACCGATGCGCTCATCGAGCACATCGGTTAGCCTTCCGTTAGGAAGAGGGAGACACCATGAAATACGACAACATTCTACAAACCATTGGCGATACGCCGATCATCAAGCTGAATCGCATCGGGCCCGATCACGTGGAGTTGTACGTCAAGGTCGAAGCATTCAATCCGTTGGCATCCGTGAAAGACCGGCTCGCCTACGCAATCATCAAGGACGCGCGCGATTCCGGCGCATTACAGCCGGGCCAGACCGTCGTCGAGGCGACTTCGGGAAACACCGGCATTTCACTAGCGATGGTTTGCGCAGTATTCGGCCATCCGTTCGTCGCCACGATGGTCGAGACGTTTTCCGTGGAGCGCCGGCTGATCATGCGCGGCTTAGGCGCCAAGGTCATCTTGACGCCGGCAGCGGAGCGGGGCACGGGCATGGTGAAAAAGGCTGCGGAGCTGGCCGAGAAGCACGGTTGGTTCCTGGCACGGCAATTCGAAAACCCGGCCAATCCCGCTTATCACCGGCAAACCACCGGTCCGGAGATCTTGCGAGATTTCGCAGGCGAACGGCTCGACTACTGGGTGACCGGCTGGGGTACCGGCGGAACGCTCACCGGTGCCGGCGAGGTCATCAAAGCCGGACGCCCGGACATTACCATCATTGCCGCAGAGCCCCAGCAGGCTTCGTTACTCGCTGGCGGCGAGTGGTCGCCACACCCCATTCAAGGCTGGACACCGGACTTCCTACCGGCCGTCCTGGACGACACATGCGTCGACAAGATCGTACCCGTCCACCACGAGGCTGCCATCGAAAACGCCTTTGCGCTGGCCCAGAAGGAGGGCATCTTCGTCGGCATCTCGTCCGGCGCCACATTGACCGCTGCGCTCGAGGTTGCCGAGACCGCAGACCCGGGAAGCGTGTTGTTGGCCATGCTGCCCGACACCGGCGAGCGCTACCTCTCGACCGTCATGTTCGAGGGCGTGAACCGGGAATCCGACGACGAGTGGTTAGACGCGCAATAGGTCTAGAGGCTAGGGGCTAGAGGAAAACAGATCATGGCCAATCCTTACGCGACGGCAGTCGAATTGCTCGAGTTGCTGCGTGATGGCGAAGTATCCGCGCTGGAGCTGACAGACATGTATCTCGATCGAATCGAGAGACACAATGGCGAGATCAACGCCATCG
>CBDTZM010000087.1:0-7049 GCA_965364915.1 uncultured Pseudomonadales bacterium
GGTAGCGCGTCGCGATGGAAATCTCCGCGAGCTGTTCGCTGGTCGTACCAAACTCATGCATGTGTCGATGCGCCACCATCGCGTAGTTGGCGACCAACGTCATGCCCGCAAACATGTCCATATTGTCAGCAGGGTGTCCGCCGCCGCCTCGGCCTCCAACCCCGATCGCCCGAGCGTTGCTGTGCGCTGTCGAGCCGTACGTCAGCAACCCAACCCGGGCTTTGCCGGCGGCGATATCGCGTTTAGCGTGCGCCGCGTGGTATTCATACGAACTGCCACCGACACCGGTCGTGTTGATGACATTGGGCTGCAAGCCAAAGTACTCGGCGATGGTGAGTCCGGCCATGCCACCACCCTCACCGGCATCGTAGATCGCGTCTACATCGCTCCAGCTCAAGCCCGCATCTTCGAGCGCTCGAGCAGCACTTTCGGCCTTGATCTGTAGTGGACTTACCTCTCCCTCGACATCGCGCGATGGGTATTCATGGATACCGACGATGGCGGCATCACGTGTTTGTGTTGACAATTATCTCCCCCAATTTCAATCGTGCGTCACGAGTCGACGCGCGGTCGCCGATACTATCAAGAATCGGCGAACTGCTCTTTCGTATAATCCTTCGTCAGCAGTTCCAACAGATGCCCGTTGGGATCGCGAAAGTACACCCCGCGGCCGCCGTTCCACTGGTTGATCTGCATATCTTCATTTTCAAAAGGCCCGCTACCATACACCAAGCCACGTTCGACAATGCGCGCAAAGATCTCGTCGAACTCGGACTCAGCTACCTTGAACGCATAGTGCTGCGCTTGAAATTTATCGCGATTGTCGAAGTCGAGTGTAAGCGACTGGTTGGGTATGCGGACCGGCGCAAAGTGTCCGAGTGGGCCATCGTATTCGAAGCCAAACATCTCTACGTAGAAGTTAGCCGTGGCCTCTTTGTCGTGCGCGGGCACGATATGGTGGTTGAGTTCTATCGTCATCGTCGTTTCTCCTTTAACCGCTCGCCGTGAACACAGCCTTCGCATCGACAAGCTCTTGAATTTGCTGTTCGGCAAACCCAAGCTCGGCCAAAATCGCCGTGGAATGCTCACCCAGCAGAGGCGCAGGGCGCACAATTTCGCTCGGCGTACCTTCGAATCGTGCCGCCGGCCGGGCCAAGCGGATTTTCCCGTGATCGGCGAACTCATATATTCCGATTGTATCGTTCGCTAGGACTTGTTCGTTCTCTAAAAGGTCGACCCGCGAAAGCAATGGTGCGGACGGCACGCCCTCAGCATCGAGGCGGGCGAGAATTTCGTCACGGTCCCATTTCTCGATCTCCGCCCCGGTCAGCTGCTTACGTTCCTCGGCGTTCTTGAACCGTACGTTCGTGGTCTTGAAACGCTCGTCATCAATCCATTCGGGCTTGTTGAGAGCCGTACACATACCTCGCCACTCTGCATCGGAGACGGCCCCGGCCGTGATGTAGCCGTTTTGCGTCTCGTAGATGAGATCCATCGTGCCTTGGTACTTGGTGACATCGATCTCGTCGCCGACAAAGGTCAACCCAGACATCCCTTCAGGCCAGAAGAAGGCGACCATGGTATCGAGCATCGATAGACGAATGTGTTGTCCTTTACCGTTGCGTTCGCGAGCAAAAAGTGCAGAGGAGATCGCTTGCGCGGCGGTCACCGACGTCACCTTGTCGGCGATGATGATGCGAAACATTTTGGGACGCCGAGTGTCTCGATCGGCTTGGATGTCGGTGGCACCCGTCAGGGCTTGAATGATCGGATCGTAAACGCGCTGGTGGGCATACGGGCCACTCTCCCCGAAGCCACTGATGGACACATAGATGAGCTTGGCGTTGAGCTTGCGGGCGCTCGCCTCGCCGTACCCCATACGCTCCATAGCGCCGGGCCGAAAATTCTGCAACAACACATCGGCGGTTTTGACGAGTTCATCGAGCGGCTGTCTAGCATCAGGGTTTTTGAGGTCGAGGCACAGCGAGCGCTTGCCGCGGTTGCAGGAAAAAAATCCCGCCGTCAGACCGTTGCGCCTGTTGCCGATGCGGCGCATCTCATCCCCAGCCGGAGATTCGACCTTGATCACTTCCGCACCCTGTTCCGCGAGCATGGCCGCCGCGACTGGCCCGGACACCATGGTCGTGAAGTCGACAACACGTACGCCTTCGAGTGGTCCCGACACCTTAATCCCCCTTACAAGACGGTCGACTGGCTCAAGCATTCAGGATACGACTTTCCAACCCTTAGTCCCATAGTCCGCGAAATCGGACGCTATTCTGCAAAGACGGTCCCAAGCATGTCGCACACGCCATCGAGGTCTTGACCCCGGGCCAGCGAACCGCACAAGTTGGCACCTGCGAGCGGTCCAGAACTTGACGTTAGCAATAGATCGAGCGCCGCGCCTCCGCCTGCAGCAATGTCACGATTGACGACCGGAGAAAACGCACCGAGCGTGTCGATGAGCGGAAAGCCAACGATGTTGTGCAAGCTCGTCAATAGCTTGGGCCCCACGATCTGCGGCGCGATTCGCTCACCATCGATCCGTTCGAGAATGCGCTCAACTGCAAATCCGAGAAACGGCAGTACCGGACAGCCTTGATGAAATACACAGATGGCGTTGTGCACGTTGCGCCTTACGCGCAACTTGTCGCCGCGCTGCTCTACCCAGACCTCGCGCCCAAAACCACAGGTTCCATCGATGTCCAACGCAAGACGTTCCGGCGCAAACAGATAGACGTCCGCGTCAATCCAGCAGACCCTTTGGTAGCCCTCGCCATCCAGCCCCTGTTGTATCAGCCTCAAGCGCGCAAGATCGCTCGCGACGGGCAGTTTGTCTGCAACCTTTTGCCTGACCCAATCCGGCACGTGGTCGAACAACTCGTCACCCAACCAACGGTAGTCGAAACCTCGAGCATCCGCCCAATCCCGCACGGTTCGCACGCAACGGCCTATCCAGCCTTGCAACACATCGGGCCGATGGCTCTGTACAATGAGCGTGTCAGGCATGGGGAGGAATCAGCTTGTCGAAGGTCGACTCGTCAGGAACGGACATCTACTTTGAGGTCAGCGGTGAAGGTCCGGCCATTTTGTTCGCCCACGGAGCGGGAGGCAACGCCGCCATCTGGTTTCAGCAAGTCGCCCACTTCAGCGACCGTTTTACCTGCATTGCGTTCGACCACCGTTGCTTCGCGCGCACTCATGCAGACCCGAGCACAATTAGCGTGCCGCAGTTTCGGGACGACGCCCTCGCGATACTGGACACGCTGGGTATCGAGCAGGCGCACTTGGTCGGCCAGTCCATGGGCGGATTCACCTGCTTGCGTCTGGCTTTGGACCGTCCTGATCGCGTGTTGTCGTTGACCATGAGTTGCACGCCGGGCGGGCTACCGAACCCCGAACCGTCACCGGCGATGCGACAGTTGGCCACGAGTACCGGGCGTGGCACCGATGGCGTACGCAGCACCATGGCCAAGGCGACGTTCGCCAACAAAGCGCGCGTGCAGCTGTACGCATCGATCGCTGCCTTCAACACTGAATTCGATTGGCAATACCTCTCTGGTCTACGCGTGACAGAAGATCAGGTGGCTTTCGAGCAACTAACAGGCATCACGTGTCCTGTGATGTTCGTGTCCGGCGAAGAAGACCCGCTGTTTCCATCCGAGTTGCTGGCATCCTACGTGCCGCACTTTCCGAACGCCAAGATCGAAATCGTCAAGGACGCCGGGCACTCCCCCTACTTCGAACAACCGGACGTGTTCAATGCCTTGTTGGAAGACTTTATTGCCTAAGCAGCGATTCTGACCGGCAGTTTTTGTATCGCGCGAAACAATACGGAATTAGCCCGCTCGGCCGCGCCGACGACCTCGACGTTGGGGTAGCGGATCAGCAGCTCCTCCCAAAGAACACGTAACTGCATCTCGGCCAATCGGTTGCCGAGACAACGATGAATACCGAAACCGAACGACAGATGCTCACGCGGTCGCGGCCTATCGATGATGAATTGGTCCGGTTGATCGATCGCCTCCGGGTCGCGATTGCCTGAGACATACCACATGATCACGCAATCGCCGGCCTTGATGTTCTGACCCTGAAACTCGATGTCACGCAGCGCCGTGCGGCGCATGTGCGTCAGCGGCGTTTGCCAACGAATGATCTCAGGCACCATGGTCGCCACATGTCTTGGGTCGTTGCGGAGTTTCTGATATTGGTCGGGAAAGTCGTTCAGCGCGAGAAGTCCACCGCTGATGGAATTGCGCGTCGTATCGTTACCGCCGACGAGCAACAGTACGACGTTGCCGAGTAGTTCGTTCGCACCCATGCCGTCGGTGTTTTCACCATGGGCAAGCATCGATATCAAGTCGCCCGTGGGGGCTCGGTCGACACGATCGCGCCAAACCGATTGAAAGTATTCGCCGCACTCCGCGAGGGTTTCATAGAAGACGGCGCTCGATTGCACCATCTCAGGGTTGTCGGCGTTGCTGAAAACGTTCGACCACTTGATGAGGCGGTGCCGTTCTTCCTGAGGCAAACCGAATAGGCTCGCCAGCATCTGGCCGGTTAGTTCCACCGATACGTGGTCGACCCAATTGAACGTCTCGTTCAAAGGCAAGCCCTCCAAGATGCCAATCACGCGTTCGCGTATGACAATCTCCAACTCGGCCAAGCTGCGCTGGGTGAAGCGTGGCGCCACGGCCTTGCGTTGCCCGTCATGCTTCGGTGGGTCCATCTGAATGAACATCGGCATCTCGGCACTCGAGGAGGGAGTGCCCATGATCGTTACTCCGCCGAACTTGAACTCCGAAGAGAAAACCTCGTGGTCCTTTTCGATCGACATGATGTCGCGATACTTGGTGATCGACCAATAAGGTCCGTATTGACTGTCTTTGCAGTAATGCACGGGCGCCTCTTCACGCAGGCGCGCAAAGTAGCGATCGAACACATCGTGTTTGAACAGCTCCGGGTTGGCGACGTTGATCTCCTCGAGCGGTATCTGGTAAGGATCCAGATCGACGTCTATCGGGATTCGCTGCCGACGGCGGCTCACATGACCGGACTGCTTGATGCCCGCCGCTTTGTCTTTCAACGATGAGTAACTGTCACTCATGGTTCAATCATACCATCGAGCGATCCGCCGGAATGCGCCTATACTGCTTGGCCATGGACCTCAACGACTTGATCGATCGTCAACCGATCGCACCGTGGTCGGGTGCGAGCAAGATTCCCTGGTCGGAACCCGAATTCAGCAAGCGCATGCTGCGCGAACACTTGAACCAGCAGCAAACCGCCGCGAGTCGGCCGTTTTCCATCATCGACGAACAGGTCGCCTGGATTCACACGTTGCTGGGAAAGCGATCGCAACGTGTGCTCGATCTCGGCTGCGGGCCCGGGTTCTATACGGAGCGTCTGACGCGCTTGGGACACGCGTGTGTCGGCATCGATTTTTCCCCCGCCTCGATCGACTATGCGCGAAAACACGACGCGACTTCCACGTATCGTCTGGCCGATCTGAGAGATGGCGGGTTCGGTCCAGGATTCGACGCCGCCATGTTGATCTACGGCGAGTTCAACGCCTTTGCGCCCGAGGAGGCGCGTTCACTACTCAGCCACGTCAACGAAGCCCTCGATTCCGGCGGCCGCTTCGTGCTGGAAACGCACGAGGCTGCGTACGTACGCCGCCAAGGCCAACGCCCACCCCATTGGTTTACGTCGAACGCCGGCGTCTTCTCGGACCGACCCCACGTGTGTTTGCACGAATGTCACTGGCATGAAGCAGCCCAGGCTACGACCGACCGCTACTACATTATGGAGACGGAGACAGCGGAGGCGGTCGAAACAGATACTCCGACGGTGACCGAATACGTCAACACCCTGCAGGCGTACTCCGAACCGGAGGTCGACCACATGCTCGAAAACGCCGGCTTCACCGGTATTCAACGATTTCCAAGCCTCAGCGGGCATGAAAAGCCAGACACCGAGGGACTGAGCGTTATCACGGCAGCACAGAGAACATAAGCGGACTCGGCCTTACCGCCATAGCGTTCGTTCTGTCGTTGCTAATATCACCGATGCGTTTTAGACAATATCTATAATATTCAATAGGTTACCAACGAACAACACGTTTTTCCTAGACGCCTACTTACTATCTTTTGCTCCATTTCCGTATACTAGGTATATAGGTTTCCTTGACAAAACACCCATGCGCGCTAGTGTGTACAGTATCCACCCAGCGGGTTCGCCCCGTTGGATAGCGCCTCCTTCGGGAGGCGTCTTTCGTTGAGCCTTATGAAAATACCAACCATCACTTATATCGACGGATTCAATCTCTACCACTCAATCGATGAACTAGGCCGTCCGGAACTCAAGTGGCTGAACCTTTGGTCTCTTGCGGAATCGCTAATACGAAAGAACGAAGAACTCGTTGAGGTTAACTATTTTTCCGCATACGCCACCTGGTTGCCTGACGCTTACAGGCGTCACCGTCAATACACCAAAGCGCTGCAAGCAGTGGGAGTACAGCTAGTACTTGGGCAATTCAAAGACAAGCATTTGAAATGCCGTAAATGTGGACGAATGTACGTGACGAAAGAAGAGAAGGAAACAGACGTAAATATTGCCCTTCGTCTTGTGACGGACGGCCTCCTAGATCGGTACGAGCGTGCGATTCTCATCACCGCAGACACAGATCTAAAACCAGCGATAGACACCATCCGTCATCATCGTCCGGATAAGGACATTTTTGTGGTGTCCCCGCCAAAGCGCATGAGAAGAGCTAGAGGACTTGATCCGAAATACGAAATCACCCCCGGACGAATTGCAAATCATCTTCTTGAAGATTCCTACTCTGATAAATCTGGAAACGTAATTTCAGAACGTCCGATCGAATACGCTTCCTCATAGAAAACCCTACCGACCCACATAACGCGGCATTTTCATGATGCTTCCCGATCATTCACATGCGGAACCCCATTCGCAGTAGTTCCGCAGTAGTTCATATTGACAAAATATTTTTTGTCTAATACAGTGTCCGCCATGGACACGTTCAAAAT
>CBDTZM010000088.1:0-6970 GCA_965364915.1 uncultured Pseudomonadales bacterium
CTCGCGTTTCCGGTCCGTTCAGCGCTACGGCAGCGTCGTTCGAAGAGGCCGTCGATTTGGCCCTCTTGCCGGAGTTCCCCGGGTGCAGGGAGCCGTCAAAGCGAACTACGTGCTGCTTCACGATCCGAGCGCGTATGGGTGGCACCCGGTAGCATCCCGTACTCCGCCGTGATCCAACCGCGACCTTGGCCTCGCAAAAAATTCGGCACCGAATTCTCGACACTCGCCGTGCAGATGACCTTGGTGCCACCGAACTCCACCAACACCGACCCTGCCGCGTGTTTGGTAAAACCTCGAGTCACCGTTACCTGTCGCAACTCATCCAACGCCCGCCCGCTAGGTCTGGTTGGTTCCATCGTTATGCTCCTTATTCTGGCGACATTATACGGACACGAAGTCCGGAAACGGACACGAAGTCCGGACGCGCTAAACACGACGCTCCCCGGGCGGCGCCGACAATTTGGGTTAGAATCCGGCCAACTTCGGCGATTATCGAGCTTCCATGGTGTTCAGCATGACCGCATTCGCGCGGTCCCAGACAGAGACCCCTTCGTTCCTCCTGGTGTGGGAACTCAGATCTGTGAACCACCGGTTTCTCGAGACCCAGTTTCGTCTGCCCGAGCAGATGCGCTCACTCGAACATGGCTTGCGCGAAATCGCGCGCGCACACCTCAAGCGCGGCAAGCTCGACTGTTCGCTGAAGCTCGATCGCAAATCCACCGAAGACGCCATCGAGCTGAACCGCCCGCTGCTCTTGCATCTACTCGCGACGTTGGAACAAGTACGGCGCGACGCCCCGGAAATTCATTCACCCAACCCAATGGATCTGTTGCGTTGGCCGGGTATGCTCGGCGGTCCGAGCAGCATCGATGAGTCTGAGATCTTCCCCGCTGCCAGCGAGCTCTTCGAAGCGGCCCTCACGCAACTCTTGGAACACCGCGCCCGCGAGGGCGAACAACTGAAGAGCACGATCAGCGAACGTCTCAGCGCAATTGATGCGATCGTCGACACACTCAAAGAGTTGACCACCAACGCCTCATCGGAGGTGCAGGCCAAATTGCAGGGCCGTCTCGATGAATTGAAGGCAAACGTCGACCCGGCACGCCTCGAACAGGAAGTCGCGCTTTTGGCGCAAAAGGCCGATGTCGCGGAGGAGCTCGACCGATTGAGCATTCACGTTGAAGAGGCACGCTCCAATCTGAACGGGCCGGGGCCACACGGGCGGCGCTTGGATTTCCTGACTCAGGAACTCAATCGTGAAGCCAACACGTTGGGTTCGAAGTCGGTTTCCGCCAAGACATCGCAACGCGCCGTGGACCTGAAGGTCATCATCGAGCAAATTCGCGAACAGGTGCAGAACGTCGAATGAGATCGCCAACAGGCCCGGCCGAAGGATTGCTGGTCTTGATCTCGGCGGCCTCGGGTACCGGCAAAACCAGCCTCGTCGGGGCGCTCATTAAAGAAGACCCCAACATCGTCGTTTCCATTTCACACACCACTCGCCCGCGGCGTTCCAAAGAGCAGGACGGCGTGGACTATCACTTCGTGGATCGTGCAGCTTTCCAGAAGATCGCCGACGCCGGCGCGTTTCTCGAGCACGCGCACGTGCACGGTCACTTGTACGGCACGGCCGCCCAGACCATCGAAGACATCCGCGCTAAAGGTCGAGACATCGTTCTCGAAATAGACTGGCAGGGCGCGGCGCAGGTTCGCAAACTCATCACGGACGCGGTCAGCGTTTATGTACTACCGCCTTCCAAAGCCGCCCTCGAGGAGCGGCTTATCGCCCGCGGCCAGGATGCTAGGAATGTCATCGAGGCGAGGTTGCGCGACGCCCAGGCAGAGATGAGCCATCATCTGCAATTTGACTATCTACTTGTCAACGACAACTTCGAAACCGCCCTTGCCGACTTAACCGCCATCGTACGGGCCGAGCGACTGACGAGCGAACGGGCGAGCCAGGCTAGCCAGGGCCTGATTACGGATCTCTTGAGTTAGTCCGGGTTCGCCGTTACACTCGCGCGCTCGTAAAAATCCGGACATTGCCATGGCGCGTATTACCGTTGAAGACTGCTTGGACAACGTCGACAACCGCTTCGAGCTGGTTATGTTGGCGTCCCGGCGTGCCCGCCAGATGCGGCGTTTCGGGGCAGATCCCCTGGTCGCCATCGAAAACGACAAACCGACGGTCATAGCACTTCGCGAAATCGCCGAAGGCCTCATATCCCACGAGATTCTTGACGCGCAAGATGCCTCAACACAGGATGAGGAGTTGGAAGTTACGTTCGGCTTAGGAGATGACGAAAACAGCGGCCGCCCCCTCTGAATCCTATTTCGTTTCGCGCCTGGCGGACCTTGCCCGGCGCGACGACGTTGCTGCCCCCTATACGTTTGAAGCCCTCGCCAAAAACCTAGAGTCCTACCTACCGCCGCGCCAGGTTGCGCAAGTGCGCCGGGCCCATGACTACGCAGCAAACGCCCACGCCGGGCAATTTCGCCGTACCGGACACCCGTATATCTCTCACCCCATCGCTGTCGCGAGCATCCTTGCCGACATGCGCATGGACCATCAAACGTTGATGGCGGCACTGCTCCACGATGTCATCGAAGACACCTCGGTGGCCAAGTCGACGCTGGGCAACCGTTTCGGCAAACAGGTCGCCGAGTTGGTCGATGGCGTGTCCAAGCTCAGCACGATCTTTCATAGCCGCGCCGAAGCTCAGGCAGTGAACTTCCAAAAAATGGCGCTCGCCATGGCCAAGGACATTCGCGTGATCATGGTCAAGATCGCGGATCGTCTTCACAACATGCGCACGATTGGGGTCATGTCGCGGGAGCAGCGCAAACGCCAGGCGCGGGAGACCCTCGACTATTACGCGCCCATTGCCAACCGTCTGGGTATGCACAACGTCAAGGTAGAGTTAGAGGATCTTGGCTTTGCGGCACTCTATCCACTGCGCGCCGAACGCATCAGACAGGCTGTCGAGGCCGCCCGCGGCAATCGCAAAGAGCTGATGGACGAGATCGACAAATCGATTCAAGCGGCACTGCAAGGTGATGGCATCGCGGCTGTTATCGACAGCCGTGAGAAACACGTGTTCTCGATCTACAACAAGATGAAGACTCAGCACAAGCCCTTCAAAGAGATCATGGACGTGTTCGGCTTCCGCATCGTGGTGCAACAGGAAGACGATTGCTACCGTGCCCTGGGGGTCGTGCACAATCTCTACAAGCCGGTTGCCGGCCGGTTCAAAGACTACATCGCGATACCCAAGGTAAACGGCTACCAGTCGCTGCACACGACGTTGTTTGGTATGCACGGCGTACCCATCGAGGTACAGATTCGCACCGAACACATGTCCGAAGTCGCCGACCACGGCATCGCCGGACATTGGCTGTACAAGGCACACGACGAGAAGACCCAGGGCAGCCAGAGGACCCGTCGTTGGGTCAGGGACCTCATGGAGCTACAACAGCGCGCCGGTAATCCGCTGGAGTTTATCGACAGTCTCAAGATCGATCTGTTTCCCGACGACGTCTACGTGTTCACGCCCAAAGGGGAGATCATGGAACTGCCGCGAGGCGCCTCCCCTGTGGACTTCGCCTATGCGGTACACACCGACATCGGCAATCGCTGTGTGGCCTGTCGCATCGATCGAACGTTGGCACCTTTGTCACAACAACTACAGAGCGGTCAAAGCGTCGAGGTGATCACCTCTGAAGAGGCGCACCCGTCCCCGGACTGGCTGACGTTTGCCGTATCCGGCAAAGCACGCGCCGCCATTCGCCAATCGCTCAAGAGCCAACAACGCACAGAGTCGATCGCGCTCGGGCGTAAACTTTTGAACCGTTCGTTGGCCAACGTTGGCTCGAGTATCAACGATCTGGATTTCCGCCGGCTACGGCGCGTGTTCAAAGAGTTCGGCGTGCGCAAGCTCGACGAAGTATTGCAGGCCATCGGCAATGGCGACGTGATGTCGTACGTGGTCGCGCAACGACTGCTCTCGGCAGATGACCGCGATTACGAGCCCATCCCCGTCGAGCATGCGGGCCCTGTTGCCGTGCGCGAGGGCGAAGGTTTGGTGATTACCTACGGCCGCTGTTGTGGCCCGGTTCCAGGCGACACCATCGTCGGACACATGACTCCCGGCAAAGGCTTTGTGGTGCACATCGAAAGCTGCAACAACATGACCGAGATACGCAGACGCTCCCCGGAACAGATCATTCCCGCCAGGTGGACCGCCCCTTCGGACGCCGAGTTCACGACGACGCTCAGAATAGACGTGAACCGCAAGAAGGGCGTGATAGCCGAGCTTGCGGCGACCATCGCGGACGTGGATGCCGGTGTCGACCGCATCAACGTAGAAGAGCGCGATGCCCGCGTCAGTTCCGTCGTCGTCGTGGTCAGCGTGCAGAATCGCAACCACCTCGCCCGCGTCATGCGGCGTCTTAGGGCGATTCCCAACGTATTGAGGATGCGCCGAGTCAGCGCGTGAGCAGGACCATCATCAACAGCCCCGATGCTCCTGCGGCTATCGGACCCTACTCCCAGGCCGTGCGCGTCAACGACGTCCTGTATCTGTCCGGCCAGATTCCGCTCGATCCACGGACGATGGAAATCGTAGCCGAAGATTTCCCAGCGCAGGCGCGGCAGGCCTTTGCGAACCTGTCTGCCGTCGTCGCGGCAGCGGGCGCCGACCTCCATCACATGGCCAAGCTCACCATCTATCTGACCGATCTTGCCAATTTCGCCACGGTGAACGAGATCATGGCCGAGTTCTTCGTCGACCCCTATCCGGCACGCGCGGCGGTTGGCGTCGCCCAGCTACCGCGAGGGGCGCAGATCGAGATCGACGGTGTCGCCGTATACCCGTCGGACGCGGATGCGCCATTGAAGTGACGCCGACCGCCGAGCTCAGCGTGAAGACCCTCAAGGGGGTCGGTCCCAGTTTGACGACGACGTTGCAGAAGCTGGGCATCCACCGGCTCATGGATCTGCTGCTGCATCTGCCTTCCCGCTACCAGGATCGAACCCGTCTCGTGCCGCTGCGCCAACTACAAGCCGGGCAGGAATGCTTGATACAGGGTGAGGTAGTCGATAGCCAGATCACTTACGGCAGGCGACGTAGTTGGGTGGTTACGCTGGAGGACGATACGGGGTATCTGAATTTGCGCTTCTTCCACTTCTCCAGATCGCAACAGGCCGGCCTCAAAACCGGACATTACGTTCGATGCTACGGGGAAGTCCGTTTCGGA
This sequence comes from uncultured Pseudomonadales bacterium, assembly GCA_965364915.1. Lineage (GTDB taxonomy): Bacteria > Pseudomonadota > Gammaproteobacteria > Pseudomonadales > Azotimanducaceae > Azophilus. The sequence goes on from CBDTZM010000088.1 coordinate 5,257, forward strand.
CCCAAGGGCCTAGAGATGGCGCACCCGGAGTATCGCGCCTTTGCAACGCTACCGGTTGAGCCCGAAGGTCGACTCACCCCCGTGTATCCAACCACCAAGGGTCTTGGCCAGGGACGTTTGCGCAGCCTGACCAGCCAACTGCTGAGCTTGGACTGGCCAGAACAATCCTCTACCCCGTTTCAGACGCTTCTGTACCTGCATCATCCACCTGCACAAGCGTCACAGACAGACATTCTGGAGGCGCAAGAACGGGTCGCCCGGGACGAACTGACCGCCTACTACTTGATCATGCGCCACCGCCAATCGCAGCGCTCCCAGCAACGCTCGCTGGCCTTGCCGCGCTCGCAACAACTCGGCCGCGAGCTGCTACGCAATCTCGGTTTCGAATTGACCGGCGCCCAACGCCGAGTCGCTACCGAGGTGTTGCTGGACCTCGAACAGGCCACGCCTATGTTGCGCTTGCTACAGGGTGATGTCGGTAGCGGCAAGACTGTCATTGCCGCGTTCGCGGCCATCCGCGCTGCGGAGCAGGGCGCGCAAACCGCGTTGATGGCCCCCACTGAAATACTCGCTGAGCAGCATTACCTCAACTTTTCCTCCTGGCTGGTACCGCTGGGTATTTCCGTCGTGTTGCTAACAGGCACACAAACGGTGAAGCAGAGGCGCCCGAAGCTGCAAGCACTCGCCAACGGTGAGGCGTTGGTGGCGATCGGGACTCATGCGCTATTCCAACATGATGTCCAGTTCGCCAATCTGGCGTTGACCATCGTCGACGAACAACACCGCTTTGGCGTGCACCAGCGCATGGCGCTGCGCGCCAAGGGTCGAACACCGCATCAACTCGTGATGACGGCTACGCCGATCCCGCGGACCCTCGCCATGGCAATGTATGCCGACATGGATGTCTCGACTATCGATGAACTACCCGCCGGTCGCCAGCCCATCAGCACGCGCACCGTGTCGGAAAAGCGTCGTGGCGAGGTACTGGAACGGATTCGCGCAGCGCTACGGCGACAGCAACAGGCCTTCTGGGTTTGCACGCTCATCGAAGACTCCGACGAACTGAACGCCCAGTCGGCCGAGACCACCTGGCAAACCCTCAAGGCGCAATTGCCCGGCATCGACATCGGCTTGCTGCACGGGCGTATGAAGAGCGAAGAGAAGGCCAAGGTGATGGCGGCGTTCAACGACAACCAATGCCAACTGCTCGTCGCAACGACCGTCATCGAGGTCGGTGTGGACGTTCCCAACGCGACCTTGATGGTCATCGAGAATCCAGAACGCCTCGGGTTGGCACAACTGCACCAGCTGCGGGGCCGAATCGGACGCGGCGCTAAAGCCAGCCACTGCATCTTGCTCTACCAAGAGGGCTTGAGCGCAGTATCCAAGGCGCGCCTCAAGATCATCCGCGAAAGTCAGGACGGTTTTTTCATTGCCGAACAGGACCTCAAGCTGCGCGGACCCGGCGAGATACTGGGTACCCGGCAAACCGGGGAAGCCCAATTTCGCGTGGCGGATCTCAGAATCCACGCGCACTTGATACCGGATGTCGTGCGCGCCGGCGACCGCCTACTCAACGAGGCCCCCGAGGAAGCGCAGGCCTTGCTGACCACCTGGGCGCCGCCGGACACCGGCAATATTGCGGTCTAAGCGCGTTTAGGGATGACGCGGCCCGCCTCGGGATCGTTCAATACATTCAAATCCAACTTGCCCT
>CBDTZM010000089.1:0-6942 GCA_965364915.1 uncultured Pseudomonadales bacterium
GATTTCGTTTGCCGCTCCGACCGGGCGCACCGCCTTTTCCTGAATAGCGCGTAGCAACTTGACCTGCATGGAAAGCGGCAGGTCAGCGACTTCATCGAGAAACAACGTGCCGCCGTCAGCGGCTTGGAATAGGCCCTGCTTGTCGGCTACGGCACCCGTGAAGCTGCCTTTTACGTGACCGAAGAATTCGCTCTCCATGAGTTCGCTGGGAATGGCCCCGCAGTTGACGGGTACGAAAGGTGCTTCAGCGCGCGGACCCTGTTCATGGATCATGCGGGCGGCAACTTCTTTTCCGGATCCCGACTCGCCGCTGATATAGATTGGCGCCTGGCTGCGGGCGAGTTTGGCGATTTGTCCGCGCAGTTGGTTCATCGTTTCGGACGTGCCGGTGAGGCGGGTACCTGCATCGGTATCCGGACTGAATGGGCTCATTTTCAACGCCGTATCGACGAGGGTGCGCAATTGCTCGAGATCTACCGGTTTCTGCACGAAGTCGAATGCTCCGGCTTTGAGTGCGCTGATGGCCGCGTCCATGCTGCCGAAAGCCGTGATCACCGCGACGGGCAGGTTCGGTATGTGTTCGGCGATATAGGCAACGAGGTCCAGGCCATTGCCATCGGGTAGGTTCATATCGGTCAAACACAGTTCGAATTCGTATTCTTTCAACAACAGTGTGGCTGCCTCGAGATCTGCGGCAGCTTTCGTATCGACGTTCATGCGTCCCAGCGTAATTTCCAACAACTCTCGGATGTCGGGTTCGTCATCAACGATGAGTGCTCGTTTGTTGGGCATCAGAGGGTTATCCGGTCCGGATGCGCAAAAATGATACGAAAACAGCTACCACCCTCGGCGTGACGCGAATAGGTCAAGTGTGCCTGATTCGATTCGCAGAGTTCTCGGGAAATGTACAAGCCCAGTCCGGTGCCGGACGACTCGGTCGTGAAGAAAGGTTCGAACAGGTTTGCCACCTTGGCTTCCAGTACGCCAGGGCCTCGATCGATGATGTTGAGGTAGGGGCGCTGGGAGATCGCATCGACGCCGCCTTGCAGACGGACGTATGGACATTGACTGTGTTCGTTGCTGTAACGAAGGCCGTTTTCGACCAGATTGGTCAATACCTGATGAAATTGGCTCGGGTCCATACGTATCTCGGTGTCCTGTGGGTCAACCTCGACTTCGATCTCGGCGCTGCGGTCGGCCTCCGTGTACGCGTCCGTGAATTCATCCAACCGCTCCAGCAACGTGAGTCTAACCGGTGTGGCGGGAGCGCGGCGTGACATCTCCAACACATTTTCAATGACGTCGTTCATACGTAAACAGTGGTCGTGAATGATATCCGTCAAGCGCCGATCGCCATCGTCTACGTTGGGGGACTCGCTCAAGAGTTGCGAGGCGTGACTGATTGCGCCCAAGGGGTTGCGAATTTCGTGTGCGATGCTTGCGGACAGACGCCCCAAAGAGGCCAATTTCAATTGCTGGGCCTGTTGCTGGATTTCTCCGGTGTCCTCGATGAAAATCGTCACGTCGCCGCTCGGATCCTGTGACCGCACCGGCAGGAAATTGGTGCGAATTTCGGGTGCGGTGACCTCCATTTGAAAAGGCGGGGCTCGCAAATACAGATCGTTACGCCACGCCTCGAGGCGCTTGATGAGTTCCTCCGGCAGCGCGGGTAACTCCTCCCGCGGATCGGCGCCAACCAAGGAACGGGCCGATTGATTGGACATGCGAATATGGTTGTCCTCATCAACTAGCACGATACCCGTGCGCATGCGTTGGACGATGATTCGGTTGACACGCTCCAAATCCGCAAGCTCTGCGGCTTGGGTCAGTGCTCGGACGTCATTTTGGCGAAGACGCGTAGACAGGTTCTGAATGGCGAAGGAGAACGCAAAGTAAAGGATGCCTAGCACGCCGGCTTGAAAGTAGTCGTCGTGCAGTTGCGGTGTGGAGAGCGATAGGTAGAACTCTTCATAGAGTACGGCAATGCTCGCGAAGGCCGGTATGAGGGCAGTTGCCCGGCCCGTGACGATGATCGCACCGGTTGCCACCGCGACGAGGATCAATACGCCTAAGCCGCTGCTGACGCCGCCGCTCATGTACATCAACCAGGTAAGCGCCAGCACGTCGTACAGTACCAGCGCAAAGCTGATGTATTGTTGCGAGAACAATCGGCGCGGCACTAGCTGCAGTACGATCGCGCTTGCCAGATTAACCGCGGTATACCCGACCGCGGCCCAGATGAACAAGTCCGGAAACAGACTGCCGAGCCGCGTTTGCACGAGGCTTTGCGTGAAGATCGCCAATAGCGAAAGGCCGACCAGGACGCGGTAGTAGTTGAAAACCTTTAGTAGCGCTAGATTGAGATCCAGCCGGCGCTGCTCGATCTCCGCTAGGATCTCAGAGCGATGAGTGATCATGCATCAAGCCACGGATGGCCCGTGGTGAAAAATGGTTCGTTAGAATCATTTTTCAACAAGCTCCTCCGGACAGGACACTAGACAAAGGGAAGCCAGCTATACCACTTGCGCTTTTTCTTTTTCACCACCTCGGTGTCCTCGGGCGGTGGCGGCGGGATAAATCCCTCCGGATGCTCGAGCCGAATCGGTGGCGGAACCTTCGGCCGGTCCAACACTCCGAGTGTCATCAGGTTGGTCCAGGAACGGTCTCGATTGCGAATACGATCGGCGAGAACCAAGTCGCCATTGGCGTCGAAGGAGGAATTGGAGGGGTAGTTGATCGCCAGAATTCTCATCGCATGGTTGGCGGCTACCGGTAGGTCCAGTTTGTAATTGGCTTCGACGAGCACGATCAGGGCGTCGGCGACCGCCGTCGATTTAGGATAGGTTTCGAGGACGTATCGAGCTCGATTGGCGGCGGCAATATAGGCGCCTCGCCGCAGGTAGTAGTCGGCGACGTTTATTTCTGACGCGGCCAAGATGTTGCGCAGGTATAGCATGCGTTGTTGGGCATCCGCTGCGTATTGGCTGTTGGGGTAACGATTGAGTAGTTGCGCGAAATCGGCATACGCTTGCCTTGCCGATGTCATGTCGCGCTTCGAGGCGTCCGTGGTAAACACTCGGTCGAACAAGCCGCTGTTCTTGTTGTATGCGGAAAGTCCCTTGAGGTAGTACGCGTAATCGATGTTGTTGTGTTGCGGATGTAGCCGAATGAAGCGATCGGCCGCGCTGCGCGCGGTATCGTGGTCGGCGGATTGGTAGCGAGCGAACACCAACTCCAACTGGGCTTGATCCGCGTAACGCCCGAACGGGAAGTGCCTTTCGAGCTGCTCGAGTGTTTGAATGGCTATCTCGTAGTTGCCCGAGCGTAGACTCCGGTTCGCGTTGCGGTACAAGACCTGCTCGGTGGTATCGATCTCTTGTTCGACCGCGTCATCGTCGTCGTTGCCGAAAAACGGTATGAGTGAGCAGCCGGTCGCACCCGCAACAACTCCGGCGATAAATAGGCAGACCAACAATATGCGCAGTGCGTTCATGCGTTTTTGACCATGCTCTCGATGGGAAACTTCGCTAATTTAATGAAATACAGTAGGGTTGCAACTGTGAATCTCCATCGGGATATGGTTGTCCATCACGAGATGGTTGTCCATCAGCAACAAATAGACGTACCAGCGGCGTATGCGGGACAACGGGTCGATCGCACGGCTGCCGAATTGTTCGACAGTTTTTCTCGGTCTCAGCTCAATCGGTGGATTCGCGAAGGGGCGCTCACCGTGGATGGGCAAGCCGTCAAGCCGAAAAGCAAACTGTTTGGCGGCGAGTGTCTGAAGCTCGATGCAACCCTCGATCCGGCTGAGAATTGGAATGAACCCCAGGCCGTTGAGTTCGATGTTGTGTTCGAGGATGCAGACTTGCTGGTGATCGACAAACCGGCTGGTGTGGTAGTACATCCGGGTGCCGGCAACCGCGATGGCACGCTCGTCAATGGGCTTCTGGACCATCGGCCGGATTTGGCCGCCCTGCCTAGAGCGGGCATCGTGCACCGAATCGATATGAACACCAGCGGATTGCTGGTTGTCTCTGCCACGGACCGTGCCCACAAGGCTTTGACGGCGGCAATCGCCGCACACGTCGTCACGCGCCGCTACTGCGCGGTCGCCGAAGGTCGTATGGTGGCGGGTGCCACGATTGATCGGCCGATTGGCCGCGATCGGCGGGTGCGTACGCGTCAGCAGGTTCGCGAAGACGGACGGGCCGCCGTGACCGAGGTTCGGGTCGAGGAACGGTTTCGCGCGCACACCCTGGTGGCGGCCGAGTTGCAGACCGGACGCACGCATCAGATCCGCGTGCACATGGCGAGCATCGGGCACCCGCTCGTCGGTGACATTCGCTACGGCGCGCGACGCCGTGTACCCAGGGCGCCGCACCCGGAAGTGCTCATCACGGTGCAGGGATTTCCTCGCCATGCCCTCCACGCGGCTGAATTGCGCTTCCAGCATCCGACCACCGGCAAGGACCTTTCGTTTACGGCGCCATTGCCTCGCGACATGACGGAGCTGATCGGCGTGCTCCGCCAAGACAAGGCAGCTCATGCCGAATTGGATTAGCGCGACGTGGGATGCGCCGCCGAACGTGAGGGCGCTGACGACACTGCGCGACCACGGCGACGCCGGTCAGGAAGATCGCCGTACGCTGCAATCTGCGATCGGACTGGAACGCCTGCAGTGGCTCGATCAAGTTCACGGCAATCGATGCTTCAACGCTAGCGCTTCTAGCTGCGGCCACGCGCCTGAAGCGGATGCCTCGTGGACGTCTGATACAGCACTTGGGCTTGTGATTCAGACGGCGGATTGTGTGCCTGTGGTGCTGACCGAACCCGGAGGAGACAAGATTGGCGCGGCGCATGGAGGATGGCGAGGGCTTGTCTCTGGGGTTTTGCAACACCTCATCGCCGCCATGGCGGTCGATGGCCCGCTGCTCGCCTGGATTGGCCCGGCCATTGGGCCTGCGGTTTATGAGGTTGGACCCGATGTCTTCGAAGCGGTCACAACTGTCGCCGGCGATGCGAGTGTGTTTTTACCCGGCAAGGTCGACGGTAAATGGTATCTCGATCTTTTCGCGTTGACGGCGTTGTTGTTGGCGCGCGAAGGCGTCGCCGATATCAGTACCGAGCGTTTGTGTACCTATTCTGACCCGCGGTTCTACTCATATCGCCGAGAGGGTGTGACCGGCCGCATGGCAACCGTTATCTGGAAAGCTCAGTAGGCGTGGCTTGGCTGGCGTAGCTCAGGCTTCGCAGTTGACAGCGACGCCTTCCTGGGCTTCGCTGATGCGTTGTTGCCGCTCGTCTTCGTCCATGACGCGTACGCCATCGCCGTCACGTACACGCACCCGCCCTCTGGCTTGCAGGTCCTGGAGCATCGTGCGCGCTTGCTTACAATTCGACGTCCGAATTTCCGCAACCTGTTCTTGGCGCACGGATTCGGTACTCCTCAGACGCTCCAACATCGCCTGTTGGTCGTCGGTGAGATCGCCTTGTTGGTTTTCGCCGACACTCGCAGCAGGTGGTGCGGGGGTCGCGGGGATTTCACTCGAGACGCCTCGTGCGCCCGTGCGGGTGGTGATTTGTTCGACATCCACATCGACATCGACGTTGCTCGGCCGTTGTTGCGTATAGTTGACGACGCCGTTTTCATCGACCCACCGATAGATATCGGCGCCCATCAGGCATGGCAAGGCTACGAGCAGGGCGACGAATCGCCCGTAGCGACGGATTGTTGAGCGCGCGGGGTGTTTCATGGGCGTAAGAATACCATAAGGCCACGATTTCAAGGCCAATGTTATCAACAACTTAAGCGCTAGTTTCAACAGTTTGTGTTATCTACCTCTCACTTTCGTTGACAGGCGAAGCGTGAATGAAGAAGAATACGCGGCTCTTTGCGGATCCGTAGTAAGAACCGCCTAGAAATCAAAGAGTTAAGGGTCAGGGTCAACAGATGAAGGGCAAAAGCACGCAAGAGTTGCTGTCCGGCGGCGACATGCTAATTCGAGCACTGCAAGACGAGGGTGTCGAGTACCTGTTCGGCTACCCGGGGGGCGCCGCACTCCACATATACGACGCCATCTTCAAACAACAAAGGGTAGAGCACATTCTGGTGCGCCACGAGCAGGCGGCAACCCACATGGCGGACGGCTACGCCCGGGCGACCGGTAAGCCAGGCGTCGTGCTCGTGACCTCCGGACCGGGAGCGACCAACGCCGTCACCGGCATCGCCACCGCCTATATGGATTCGATTCCGCTCGTGGTGATTTCCGGGCAGGTGCCCAGAGATCTGATCGGCACCGACGCCTTCCAAGAGACCGACATGGTTGGGATTTCCAGGCCCGTCGTGAAGCACAGCTTTCTGATTAGAGACTGCGCTGAGATACCGGAAACCGTCAAGAAGGCCTTCCACATTGCCACTACCGGTCGTCCGGGGCCTGTCGTCATCGACATACCGAAGGATGTCACCGACCCGGCGGTTACTGCGCCCTATCTTTATCCCGAGTCCGTCGAGCTCAGATCGTACAAGCCGGCGGTTCGCGGCAACGGCCGTCAGATGCGCAAAGCCGTTGACGCGCTGTTGAAATCCAAGCGTCCCATCATCTATAGCGGCGGCGGCGTCGTGCAAGGCAATGCGGGGGAAACGCTGACGCGGATCGCCAAGCGGTTGAATTTTCCGGTGACCAACACCTTGATGGGGTTGGGTGCGTTTCCCGGCGATGATGACCAGTTTGTCGGCATGCTGGGCATGCATGGCACCTATGAAGCCAACATGGCGATGCATCATGCCGACCTCATCTTTGCCGTCGGCGCACGATTTGATGATCGAGTGACCAATAGTCCAGCGAAGTTCTGTCCCGACGCGACCATCATCCACGTCGATGTCGATCCGGCGTCGATCTCGAAGATCATCCCGGCACACATTCCAATCGTAGGACAGGT
>CBDTZM010000090.1:0-6930 GCA_965364915.1 uncultured Pseudomonadales bacterium
TGCCGTGGTGCGCATGGACTTGGCTCGCACACGACAACACGATTGAGTTCGCCAGCAGGACTAAAAGCATTCGGATTTGCATCGCTACCCCATCTCGATGGATCGCTGGAGTGTAACCGCCTGCGATCCGCAACGACAGACGACCACTACTGACTTTGTTACTCGTCGGTCCGCATCTACAATAGAAGCTCGGTGTCGATTGTGGAGGTCGTCGTGAATGTGTTGGCAGGTACGGGTAAGGGTGTATTTTCGGTCGAGAACGGTGCAACTCGACAGGTACTGGAGAGTCGTGGCGTTCGAGATCTCGTCAAACTGGGGGACCGGCTGTTCGCTGGAACGGGTGCCGGTTTATTCGCGTCCGACGACTCGGGCGATACGTGGACGCTCGTGGGATTAGAGGATCGGGAGGTTTGGCAGGTACGCAGTGCCGGCAGTGATGTCGTGTACGCCGGTACGCAACCGGCAGGTTTGTTCCGGAGCGATGACGCAGGAACGACCTGGTGTGAGGTTGAATCGTTCGCAAGCTCGCCGGAAGCGGACGCGTGGTGCATACCGCTGGACCCACCCATACCCGGCCGGGCCCGCGCACTGGTGATCGACCGCGACAACCCGGCGCGCATGTGGGTCGGCGTCGAAGTCGGCGGCATCATGCGCACCGAAGACGGCGGACAGACTTGGGCGCTCGGCTTGCCCGGCAAGAATCCCGATTTGCACATGATGACCGCGCATCCGGATAAACCGGAGGTGCTCTACGCATCCACCGGTTATGGCCGCTTGGACGGTGTCGCGGAGATGATTGAAGGCAATGCAGGCGTGTTTCGATCGAATGATTCAGGCGCTAGCTGGCAGTACGCCTGGAAAGGCATTACGCCCCGTTACTCGCGACCCATGTGCATCGATTCGAGGCCCCCTTACGGGCTCACCATCGCCAGCGCGCCCACGGCGTTTTCGAACTTCAAGGACGACGACGGCGCACAAGCGATGTTGTTTCGTTCGGAGGACGAAGGCGAATCCTGGCGCTCACTCTGCGACACCGCGCACACACCTTCGCACGCGAACATACACGGGCTCACGCCAGATCCGGATACGCCTGGTGGCGTGTTGATCGGCACCGATACCGGTGAGGTCTGGCGCGTGAGCAACGACGCCGCGTGGACCCAGATCGGCTCGGGGATGCCGGTAGTACTTTCCATCGCCGCGTTTTGACCGGGCAACCGTAAGGTGACATCGATGGTAGTTGCAGGCTTGTCGGCGATCGCGTTTTTCGGGTTGATTGTTTGGTTGCTTGTCAGCAACGCAGACGCTCTACCCAAAGCGTTCCTGAAGTACCTCGGTTATTACATCCTGTTCGGCAGTACCGTCGAGATGCTCCTGCTGTTTTGGGTTTTGGGATACGTAGGCGTCAGCGATCGGACATTTTGGGGTCTTTCGTTCAACGACTTCTGGAGAGAACAGCTGACCGCCATCTATTTCGTAAAAGAGTGGCTGTACACGTGGGTTTGGAACGACTTGCTCGACTTTTTCTTCGTGTTCACGCCGGCGGTCGTGTATTTGTCGGTTAGAACGACCCTGACGAGCGTTCTCGGGTTCTGGTTGGTGGCCGCGTCCAAAAGATAGGCTATCCCTCGGACGCGCAACCTCGATGAATCAGCTCTTGGGCGTTAGCTGCAGCAAGATCCCGTGGGTCGACTTCGGATGCACGAATACCTGCGGTCCGCCTTCACCGATCAGACGTATGCCCGCGTCGCGCATCGCCGCCACCGTACCTTCCAGGTCATCGACCTCCATCGCCATGGTATGGATGCCTTCGCCGCGGCTTTCCAAGGCACGGCCTACTGCCGATTGCGGGTCTGTCGGCGCAACAATTTCTATGAACCCACCGCCGGGCAGTTGAAAGAAAGCCTGCTTGATGCCGAGTGCTTCTGATTCATCGGTGCGCTCGAGTTCGAGCCCGAGGCCATCGCGATACGTGGCGATACCGGCTTCAATATCCTTTACGCGTACGACCAAGTGGTCGAAACCTGTTAGTGCCATCACTTCCTCCCGTTTTGGCTAGCCGGCAGATCATACCGGATCACGGCGCAGTCCGCGCATCTCGCCTAGCGCAGGTGGGAAACTTGATCGCCCCAATAGAAACGCGATCGCGCCGGCATTTCGACACCGGGCAGCGATTCACTGTGCATCACCGCATCTCGGTCGACAATGTCGTTCAAATACAACAGGTAGGCAACGAGGGCGTACACCTCGTCGTCCCCGAGACTACCCGGCTGCGTCTGCGGCATGCTGCGCCGAACGTAGTCGAACAGCGTCGTTGCATAGGGCCAGTAGTTGCCGATCGTGCGGCTGACACCTCCGCTGGCAAATTCCTCCGGCACGGGCGCGCCGGCAAGCTGGTCGTATTGTCCGTCCCGACCGTTCTCCCCATGGCATGCCACGCAGAGCTTGCCATACAGGTTGGCACCTTCCGATACGGTGCCTCTCCCCGTCGGCAACCCGGTGCCGTCGGGTTTGACGTCGATGTCCCACCGCGCGATGTCATTGGTACTCGCCGGAGCACCAAATCCGAAACGTTCTGCTCCCTGCACAGCCCCACACGCGGCTAACAAGCCAATCAGTATCGCCCGGGTCACGCGAGCTGGTTCTGACCGAAGGTGACGCGACCGTCCGCATCCACCTTCCACGCACGTACGGCGTTGTTGTGGTAGGACGTCGCCGGGCCTCGATCGTCGGGAAACACGTTGGGCATGTGCTGGGTGTTGCCGAACTCGTCGGTAGCGCGACTCATGAAAAGTGCGGGTTTCCCGTCCCACTGCCAAGGGGCGCGAAACCGCACGGTGCTCTTCGACAACACCGGTGCTTGTATTGCAGCCTGCCGCCAACGGTTGCCGCCATCGGTGCTCACTTCGACTTTGGCAATCTTGCCGTGGCCGGTCCAGGCCAGACCGCGGACCTCGACCCATCCCTTGCCCGGCAGAACGGTTGGAAACGACGGCGAGGTAATTAACGACTTCGGCGCCATGACGAAGCTGAACATCTCGATGCGTCCGTCGGTCTTGGCATCGGTGTACTTCGAGGTTTCCTCGCGGGTGAAAAACGGCGTATCCGAGACGTCGATGCGGCGCAGCCATTTCACTTGCGCATTGCCCTCCCAACCGGGAAGTAACAACCGCGCCGGGTAGCCCTGGCCCGGCCGCATCGGCTCGCCGTTTTGCGCGTAGACGATCATGGCGTCATCCAGCCCTTTCTCGACCGGGACGGTGCGGGTCATCACAGCCGAGTCCTGTCCCTCGGCGAGGAACCACTTCGCCTTCTTGCGGAGGCCAACCTCGTTGAACAGCGTCGACAGACGCACCCCCGTCCACTCGCTGGTGCTCAGCAAACCATCGATCTGACCCGCCGTCACCTGCTCCGCGACAGGCCCATCGCGCCCGAGCACCGCACCCCGGCCATTACCGGAACATTCGATGAAGCAGATACGCGATTCGGCCGGAAAACGTTTTAGATCCGCCAGCGAGAACTTGAGTGGGCGGTCCACCAGACCGTGGATCAACAATTCGTAACGGTCGGGATCGATCGTGGGAATACCGCCGTGGTGGCGTTCGAAATGCAGGTCCGACGGGGTGATGATGCCGCTCAGGGATTGCAACGGCGTCGTCGACGCACTCGATGCCTCGCGCGCGTAAACCAAGCGTTGAAGTTTCTCGAATTCGGAGCGCGCACCCACCTCGCGCGGCGGCAGCCCCATGACCTTGGTAGGATCCGCGGGTACCGCAGGGTCATCAGCCAACACCCGGCTCACCAACGGCACGCTGGCGATGGCGGCCGCGCTCTTCTTGAACCAGCTTCGTCGATTGATCATGTGCCTTCCACCTGTCGTATCGGGATGTAGTGCTTCGGCGTCGAACCACCTGCCTCCCTTCGGGCCACCGCACCCGGCACGGTTTCGACTTCTGCCGCCCGGGCAATGGCGTCTTTGTGGTTGGCCTTGAACGGCTCTCGACTGCCAGGCGGCGGCATCACGTTTGCCGGATAGTATCCCACGGGCGTCTTCTCGGCACTTACCCGTTTGCGTATGTCTAGGTCTCGTTCGTTCGTTGCCTTAGGCGTTCGACAAACACCATCTACGACTTCCAGGTCCATCCACCAGCGCTTGATCGGATTACGCTTGCCGAATCCGAGGCGGTCGTCCAAGAACACCAATATCGGCACCAACAGAGGCTCGAGCCATCGCGCATTGACGCCGAGCCAGGTGCCGAGCCGGTGGAACAACGATCCATCTGCCGAAACGACCCTGTTCCAGGGACAGGTTTTCATGCAGCGTCCACAGGCGGAACCTTTCTGATTGGTCACCCGATAGCTCGTGCAGCGCTCCACGTCGGGTTTCCAGATCTCGTACCCGTTGAACATCACCTTGTCGCCGAACGGAATGGCGTTGACCGGGCATTCGCGCGCACATTTCATGCAGTGGTTGCAGAAATACTGTAAGCCGAAGTCGATGGGGCGATCTACTGCCAACGGTAAGTCCGTCGTCAACACGACAGACTTGAAGCGGGGTCCAACGTACGGATTCAATACCAGTTCACCGATACGTGACAGCTCCCCCAGTCCCGCAAGCAACACCAAGGGTATTTGCAGGACGTCGCTGTCGGCATTGGTCTGTGGCCGCGCCGGCACACCTTGACCACGCAAGAACTCGGCCATGATCCCGGCAATCTCGGCCCCACGAATGTAGCCACGCATCGATTGGCAGCCCGATATCCAATCGTCGCCGCTCGCGCCTTCCATGGTCTCAAAGCCTTGGTCGATGAGCATGACTACCGCGTATTTGTGGTACGGCACGATCTCGCTGCCGTCCAGGTGGTGTGAGTACCATGCGTAATCGGGGATCTCGCAAATACCGACCAGATCCGCACCCAGATGATAGGAGAGCGAGCGAACCGCCCGGCTATTGGCGACCGGATCGTCCAAGCCATTCGTGCGATGCGCGGACACCTTGCCGTCTTGGTGGGGTACGAGACAGCGCAACGGGAACATCATGCCGGCGGTCAGTGGGTGTTTGTAGGCAAACCGCCGAACTTCTTGTTGCGCCTTGGACCCCAGATCGCCGAAAGCCGCCCGGGCAAAAAAGTTTGCGCGCTTCGGTACGCGCGGAACTTCGTCATCGAATATCAACGTCGTCGGCCGATCGACGCGCTTGACTTGCTCCATCGGGTAACGACTGAGGTGGGTTACGCGTCGCAACCGCCGATTGCGTTCGCGCCCGGACGTTGCACCGCCAATACCCAACCAATAGCGCCACGAAGCGACGCTCGCTTGCGCCGCGAGGGCGGTATCCACCGCCATCGGATACTCGGTCGTGATCGCGGCAATTGCGAACCGGTTGCCCACAAACGCACTCGCCACCCCTGCCGGTGTGCGTTGGGTCAGCCCGGCCAACACCGATAACCGGTCGAGGTCGACCAACGTATCACCGTCTAGATGCGCACGCGCGGCAAAGCCCAGCTGTCGAATATGCCCGGCAACGGAAACCGCGATCTCACAGGCCCGCATGCGAGCGATCTCATGACTCGCGCCATCCAGCCAACCATACGCAAGGTTGTCGGCTTCAGGCGCCCGCCCATAAGCAACCAGCAGTACCGCCGCATAGTCGTGCGACGCAGATACCTTGTCGGCAAGCCATGCGCTGGGCGGTACGCGACAAATACCCGCGTGGGATGCGTCCAGGTAATAGATGGCTCCTTTGACTTCGGCACTGCAACGCTGCGCGTCGACGACCGGTGCCCGAACGACAGCTACCTCTCCTTCGCAAAATTGTCTGAAGTGATCGGTGTACTGTGCCGTCACCTGGCCCAAGGGCGTCGATGGCGCCGCATATCGGCCGGACAACAGCGGCGCAGTCTCGGCTTCCGCAACGGCTACGAGAGGATCTTTTTTGAGCGCCTCGAGGGGATACGATCCCCATTCGACCGGACGCCTGTGCCCCGCATCGCGAATCAGCATGGCGTATGCCGCGCTCTACCGTTCGTGTCGGTCCGAAGGTACGTCGAACTCTTTGATTGCACGGAGCAGCTGCCGGCACGTGAGTTGACCCACCATGTGGCCGTGATCGTCAATCACAGGACGTCGACGATGCTTGTGATCCAACATGGATTTGGCGACATCAAACACATCTTCGGACGGTCCGATGCAGTCCACGCCTTCATGCATGTGATCCTTGACTTTGTGCACGCCGACTTCTTCCTGGTAGTAACTGGCGGTCAAAATGGCTTTCAGGCAATCTAGCTCGGACAACATACCGACCGGCCGGTTTTGTTCGTTAACCACCGTTACGCCGGAGATCTTGTGGGTCAAAATTTCGTGTATCGCCTTGAATAGCTCGGTTTCCGGTGTCACCAACACTGGGCGCGTCAGCATGTAGTCTTGCACCTTCACGGACTTGAGCATGTGTTCCTCCGAATTTTCAACCAAACCCTTCAACGATACGCTGTACCGCATCGATCAACGGCGTGGGATAGGTTCCCAGTGCGATGATGGCAACGCCCAACGCAACGGTCGTCGCGGCCCCCAGCATCGACACGGACGGCATTTCTTGTTCCGACTGTTTTGACGTCTCCGCGTCTCGCGACGTCATAGCGAACACGATCTTCAGGTAGTAGTAAATGGCAACGGCACTGCCGACGATCATGGCCCAGATCAACGACCACAGGGCACCTTCAATCCCGGCCGCGAAGAGATAGAATTTCGCAATGAATCCCGCGGTCAACGGTATGCCGGCCAGCGACAGAAGCGCGATCGTCATGACCGAGGCCAGCACCGGTTGCCGCCAGAACAGACCGGCGAAATCTGCCAATTGATCACGGTCGCGCGCCGACGCCGAGGAGGACATTTGCGTTAGAACGGTGAACGCCGTCAGCGTCATGAGGAGATAGC
>CBDTZM010000091.1:0-6888 GCA_965364915.1 uncultured Pseudomonadales bacterium
GATTTCTGGGGTAATCGCAGCGCGGATCTGCAAAGCGGCGCAATCAACGCGTTCTACAACACGTGCAGCCATCGCGGTGCGCCCATCGTTACCGAGGTTGCAGGACAACGCTCGCGACTGGTTTGTAAATATCACGGTTGGACGTACAGCCATGACGGTGAGCTGTTGGCCGTTCGCGACCCTGAAGACTTCGGCGATCTGGATTTTTCCTGCCGCGGCTTGCGCTCGGTTCGCTGCGAACGTTTCGGCAATCTGATTTTCGTCAATTTCGACGAAAACGCGCCCTCGTTACTCGACTGGTTGGGACCGATCGCCCACGAGTGGGAAGAGTTTCAGTTCGACAAGTGCCGGCTGGCCGCAAGGCACAGTTTCGATCTCGACTGCAACTGGAAGATCGCCATGGAAGCCAACACCGAGGTCTACCACGTACGCAGCATTCATGCCAAAACGGTCTCGCCCATTCTCGACGATCGTCGCAACGTCAACACGCTCTACCCCAACGGCCACGGACGGATGGTGGCGCCCACGCCCAAAGGATTGAATCGATACAGTGCCGGCGGTCTTCCCGACGACATCAACGAGATCGACACGGTCGGCGAGATCGCGCGCACTTGTACCCAGTCCTACGGTGTATTTCCCAATTGGGTATCGCCGTTGAGCGCACGCGCGCTGCCACCGCTGCTGTTCTGGCCAACCGCCATCGATAAATGCCGGTTGGAAACTTGGACACTGGCACCGGACTGGGGAGACAATCCCAAACCGGACATGTGGACGGAAAACGACGGAGAAAAACTGGTTCAGGTGCTACTCGAAGACACGGAGTTTGGCGCCTGGATTCAAAAATCTGTCGAGTCCTACGGATTTCGCGGTGTACCCTTAAGTTATCAAGAAGCCCGTATCTACCATTGGAATCAATTCGCCGACAGGATGATCGGCATCGAGAACATTCCGCCCGAACTTCGCGTTCAACAGGTTATTGGCGACGAGTGGATCTACCCCAACGATCCACGACTCGCTTTTATCGAGTAGCCCGTTTGGGGCTCTTGGTTTTCTTGCGGAGGTGGTATGTCAGTGCCGCCTCGATACACACAGCCAAAGAGTCTAAATCGACGTCTTCGGTCTCGTCGAACAGGATGGCACGGTTGCCTTCGAAGTCGAGTTCCGGGAGCAGCGTTCGAAACGTGTCAACCAGCGTCGTCTGGCAATTGAAGTACATGGCGTATTGCTGAGGCGCCGAGGCTTTCCACCCGATCCGAATCGTACTACCGGCTTTGGTTGCCGGCGTCAGGTAGGCCGGCTCCCCCCACTTGAGCGTTTCCAAAATGGGGCCGACGCCGTCGGTCACTTCTGCGGTCTTAAGTATGAGGTGCCTCATGGCGACGAGCTTCGAGCGGATCAACGGTGGATAAGACCGAAACACGTCGGCGACCGCAGCCTCCGCGGGCGGATTCAGTTTGAGGTTGCGCCTAGCTGTCATCTCGAGGTTCGCCGACAAACCCGAGTAGAACACCCGCAGTCACGAGCATGCCGCCGCTGACGCGATTGATCCAGGTCTTAACATAGGGCGCGCTGTAGCGCCCTATCGTGCCGCCGGTGCGGACATAGAGCATCAATACAATCGCTTCGACCACGATCGAGCTGACACCTAGAAGCAAAAACTGGGACCCGGCCGCAGCACTCGGATCGACGAATTGGGGGAGTATCGCCGAGAAATAGAGAATCAAATTGGGATTGGCTGCTTGAGTCAAGAATCCTTGGCCGAACGCCTTCAGCGGGTCGGCCGGTACCGCCGAATTCCCAGGTGCTTTGGCCGTACGGAGCGTTAGGCGGATGCCGACCCAGATGAGATACGCGGCACCACACCACTTGATAACCGCGAACAGTTCAGCGGAAGCCGTAATCGCACCGGCGAGGCCAACGGCCGCGATCACAAAATACCCCGCGTTGGCGACGAGCACGCCCGCTGTGCTAAGTCTCGCAGACGTTCTGTTGCCGGCGAGCGCGTGGGACGTGACCAGCAATACCGACGGCCCAACGTTTAGACACAGAACGAACTCGATCGCACAAAACCAAAGCCAATGTTCGACTGACATCGGGGATCAGATCCTTGCCACACTTACTCGTCATCCAGGAGTGTACTCCAGCGAGGGCCTGACCGGGCCCAAGCGCCCGCGCGGCGCGGCCCTAAGAGTTCTTAAGCAAAACCTAACCAAACAATTAGTTTGCCTCAGGCTTGCTAAGCATCGATTCCATAGGCTGACCCTGTTTTCAAAGCACATGCGTAAGGGTTAGTCATGCAACAGGTCGCCTTATTGTCCGTGGTTCTAGCGTTCGGGTCAGCACCGGCTTTGGCCGACTGGTCTCCAACTACGTCCAATGGCGCCGATGCCCACGTCCAGCAGCCCGAGGAACCAGCCGAGTTGGGCAAGGTGAGTTTCGCTAGAAAGGTCGCCACCGGGGCCAACATTACCAAACACTTCGCCAAGAGCCACACCACCGGACTGCTACTGCGCCCGTTCAGCTCGCTTCGCAACCTCGTATCCCTCACGGTCGGCGCAACGACCGGCTTCATCAAGGATGTAACGTTGGACACTGTGTTACTGCCCCTCTTAGAGCACCGCGGTATCCCACCGGTGGCGATGACGGTGGGCATGGATCTGGTCGCGTGGGAGAAGGATCTCGACAGAATCAGCGGCACACGACGTACTCGCGGCTCGTTGGACCTGCTGATCGATGGCGAAGCATTTTTCGATCGGCTGACAGCAGAGATCGCCTCCGCAGAGAAGTCCATCAAAATTCGCACCTACATCTTCGATAATGACGACTATTCCTTGAGCATCGCAGACCTGCTCAAGGAGCGCTCACGAGAGATACCTGTAGACGTTTTCGTCGACGGAATCGGCACAATGGGCGGCGGTCTGATTACTTCTAGATCTCTCCCGAAAGACTTCGTCACGCCAATGTCCATCGAGTCTTACGTGGAACGGGATTCCGACGTAAACCTGCACATGCTCGACAACACTTGGTTCATGGGCGATCACACCAAGACGTTTATCTTCGACGACAAGGTCGCCTTTCTCGGCGGGATGAACATCGGTCGCGAATATCGCTATGACTGGCATGACCTGATGGTGGAGTTATCAGGGCCCGTGGTCGACCAGCTTAGCTACGATACAGAAAAGACCGACGCGCAACGCAGGCTGGGTGACCTATCGTTCTTGCAACGGGTGAAGCGCGTCACCAAAGCGTCGCCGGAAGCGAGCGCCGAGCTACGTCTGTTGTACACCAAACCAATGGACGCACAGATCTATCGTGCGCAAATTCATGCGATTCGTCGGTCTCAAAGCTACATCTATATCCAGAACGCATACCTTGCGGACGACCTGGTTCTATATGAGTTGGCGAAGGCGCGCCACCGCGGTGTCGATGTGCGCGTCATCGTCCCCACGCGCCCCGATAGCGGGCTCATGGATCGCAGCAACGTGTTGGCCATCAACTTGTTGCGGCGTCACGGCGTAAGAGTCTATCTGTACCCCGGCATGTCCCATATCAAGGCAGCCATTTACGACGGCTGGGCTTGTTTTGGCACTGCCAACTTCGACAAGTTGAGCTTCAAGATCAACAAGGAAGTCAACATCGGAACGTCGGACCCCAAAATCGTCGCCGAGTTGAAACGCGACATTTTCGAAGTCGATTTCGCCGTCTCGCAAGAAGTATTCAGCAGCCGGCCGGTCTACATGGCGGATCACATCTACGAAAAGATCGTCGATTTGATCTTGTGACCGAAACGAGCAAAGGCTAGTTGAGCAGGGGATCGTCCTTGGGTAGTTGCCGGGCATGCCACATTGCCAAACGGTGCCTGACCGACTTCTGCGATACCTGCTCCTCCGGCAGCGGCGCAATAAGTTTGTCGTGTACCAGCAAGCGATAGACGTACAAGGCTTTGTCGGCAGCGGAGTCGGTCGGTTCGAACTCGACGACGCCGCGGTCTTCACCGTATTTCATACCGGCTTCTAGCGCCGCTTTGAACAACTCTCCTTCGTTCTTTAATTTCTTCTGTTTTGGCACTCGACCATCCCAGTTCCCCCGAGAGATCTCAATGTACAGTAAACGCCGTACCAGTTCGCGCTAGCCGGTTGACTTGACCCTCCGCGGCAAGCTAGTCTCTCGTTTCAATTAGCCCCTACCTGCAAACCGCCGATGGCGGTTTTTTATTGCCCGTTCTTTGCCCGTGCGGATGGCCAGCGCGGATGTCAATGCGGACGCGGATCGTTGACCCAGCGTACAGATCTGTGGCTTTCCTCGTGAGTCATTTTCATAAGGAAACGCCGTGAACTCTCCGCAAGGCTATATCATTGATGCACGCTATCCGACGACATACATTCGGGAGTTGGCGCCCAACTGGTTGAACTATGTTGCGGCACTGAACGGCACATTGCCCTCCCCACTCGATCAGCCTTTTGCATACTTGGAACTCGGTTGCGGCGCCGGCTTTTCGAGCCTAACGCATGCGGCGGCGTTCCCCTTTGGCGCGTTTCATGCCTGTGACTTCAACCGTGACGGTATCGCGATCGGCAAACAACACGCACGCGCGCGCGCCATCGACAACATTCGCTTCCACGAAGTGTCGTTCGACAAATTGCAGACCAAGGATCTTCCCGATTTCGAGTTTATCGTTCTGCACGGTGTCTACACCTGGGTCGGCGAGGACGTACAACGGTCGATTCGACAGCTGATTCGCGATCGTCTGAAACCTGGGGGTCTGGTCTATGTAAGCTACAACTGCTTGCCGGGCTGGACGAGCGAAGTTCCGCTGCAGAAGTTGATCGTCGAGTTGGCGGAAGGTTTGAACGGTGACTCACTGCAACGCACCGAGCAGGCAATCTTCGCGTTACAGCGACTGAGTGACAGTGGGCTACAGTATTTTCGTGACCATCCATCGGCTACCACCGCACTTGCGGCGTATCGGTGCAGCGAGCGTTCCTACCTGGCCCACGAGTTCCTCAACAGCGCATGGAAACCGCGCTACTCGATCGATGTTGCGGTCGAGATGGCCGAGGCCGAGGTTCGCTACGTCGGGAGTGCAACGTTGGTCGACAACCACGCGGAACTAATCATCGACGCTACGGTGGCCAAAGCCATCGCTGCACTCGACACCACCCGTCAAAAACAACTCGCTACCGACTTCGCCGTCAACCGCCAGTTTCGACGAGACGTGTTCGTGCGTGCGCGTTGCGACGCCTCCCCTATCGGCGTTGCGGAGATCGGCGCTGCGGAGATCGACGTTGCGGAGAGCTTGAGTCGCCAAACTATTGGCTGCCCCGGTGCTCCGGACACGATCAACACAACCGTGCAGGTTCCACGCGGTAGCATCAGCTTTCATGACGATTTCATCTGCGAGTTGCGCGCGTTGATGACGCTGGGACCAACGACGCTTGGCGAGTTGGTCACGACGCTCAGCGCCGCATCGCGGAGCGAAAAAGAGATCGCGCGCAACCTGCTCTATCTGATTGCCGCGGGCACCCTGACGCCATCGGCCAAGCCGCTGCGCTAAGCCCTCAACCGCAGCGGGGATCCGCCTTTTGAATCTCGGCAATTTGCTCGCGCGTGATCGGAATCGGTTCGCAGCCATGGCCCTGTTCGCAGATAAGATCCCATTCTGGCCGCGCCCGGACGTGGCAACCGAAACAGTTGCCGCCGAACCGGTTCACCACGTCGACAAAACCGCGTTTGTCGATGGAAGTGGTGCCTTTGGAAACGTCGAGTTCGAAGAACTCCCAATCGCGCGTGGCCGCATTCCACCCGGGATTGTGCTTGACCATCACTTCAGACGGCACGAGTTGGACGATGGAGCCGGGCGGGTAGACACCGCCGGCCGCGGAGTTCGCGACTGCCAACGTGCCTTC
The DNA here is from genome assembly GCA_965364915.1 of uncultured Pseudomonadales bacterium. GTDB lineage: Bacteria > Pseudomonadota > Gammaproteobacteria > Pseudomonadales > Azotimanducaceae > Azophilus. The sequence goes on from CBDTZM010000091.1 coordinate 5,907, forward strand.
CAGATCATCCAAAAGATTGTCGACAAAGAAGTGGCGCACGCGCGTCATGTCGCTGAGGCAGACAAAGTCGGCGTCAGAGATTTCGAGACCGGCGCTTGCCTGTTGCGCGTGTGCGGTGTGGGCGAACGCCACCGCCACGAACCATATCGAGCAGACTAAGAGCTTGGGCGACTTCTTTTGATGATTGTCCACGGCTGGCCCTGACTCGGCTGAACGTCACATACTGAACCAACGGGACCGATGGCGCTAACGGCCTTTTACTCGGCACGTTGGAGGCCAGCGGCCGCCTCGACTTCGGTCTTCCGCGCCCCACGCAGCGTTGCGGCCATGCTGTAGTTGGCCTCGTGACACGCATATTCGTAGACGCGTTCGTCCGTCTTCACAAGCGTTTGGCGAGCAGACCACGGTGCTACAAAGGCTTGAGGATCGACCACGGTGTACTCGTAGTTCAACTCATCGCCGTTGTTTCTTGTGAAACGCTCTGTGATCAACATATCGGGGCTGGTTCCCAAGGGCGTAAAGTAGTCTCGGAAGTTCGTCGTTTCTACGATCAGCGTATCGTCCTGCCAGCGCGCTCGAGACTGGCCTAGCCACTCTCGCACCGACGATAAAGGCCGATCGTCGAACGGGACGATTCGAGCGTGGTGCATCATTTCCATCAACAATACGACATGCGTCGGGGTCTGGACGATCTGGAGGTTGTTGTTGTAGTTGCCCGAACTCAGAGGGATTCTAGGGTACACGATACAACGCTCTTGCACCGGGCGATCTTCGGGGCCGGCCGGCGTGGCGAAAAATTGCGCGACAAACGCGCTGGCATTGTTGGCCCCCAATTCCGTACGTTGTGGGAGCTTCCCGTTCGGGGGGTCGAAGATCAGCGCGGCGCGCGTCGATTCCGACAGCTCGCGCCCGGCATCCGCCCAAGGCTCACCGCCGACGATGAGGAAATCTCTAAAAATTTCCGCTTGGCGTTCTGGGTTGG
>CBDTZM010000092.1:0-6846 GCA_965364915.1 uncultured Pseudomonadales bacterium
CCGCCAATAGCTGGCGTGCACACCCCGCGCGGCTGAATCCGCGATCGATGGCCGCGGCGGCAAAGCGCGCAAAGCCGCAGGTCATGGAGTCGTAGTGAGGGCCGCCGACGGTTGTCCAGGCCTTCTGATTTTGTGCGATTGCGGCTTCGCGCTCGTTGGGTAGCGTTGCAAAGAATGTGGTCAATGCCTTGGGGTCCCCCATGGGTAGATCGGGGTTGCCGGTCGTAGACATGATCGAGGTGAGGCTAAAACAGCGTTCCGGATGCCGAATGGCCAGGACTTGAGCGATCATGCCCCCCATAGACAACCCGACGATATGCGCCCCGGCCTGACCGAGGTGATCGAGCAACCCCACCCAATCCTCGGCCATGTCGTCCAGGGTATAGACGGGCTGGTGCGCCCCGCGATCGGCGAGAATCGCTTCGTTGCTTGCGACCGGATGATCGTTCAGCGTGCTGGAAAGACCAATATCTCGATTATCAGCGGCAATGACCCTAAATCCTGCATCGGTCAGCTCATCTATGAACGCCTGAGGCCAGTGAATCAGCTGACAGCTAAGGCCGTGGATGAGCAATAGCGGCGGATTGACCCGCGCACCCCATTGTTCGTAGTAGATATCTAGCTGGCCCGAGCTGAAACTTGGCATTGTTGGTTGGATGCGGCTTTTTCAAAGCCCCGCAGTCTATCAGCTTCCTCATGTGCGCAAACACATTACCGGCGCCTCATGAGCAGTTGACAGGAAATCGATAGCCTCGGAGGATGGCAGGTACATGCCTTGGCGATTTGTGGAAATGTACGGTCGGATGCGGTTCATCGATTTTGTGGTGAGCCAGGCGCTGGAAACCAATAGCCGGTGCCTGCATAGCCTGGCGATTTTGCCCGGCGAAATCCCGCCTGTGGTGTTGCACAAACTGCACGAAGACGTCCTCAGGCTGAACGCGATGTGGGCGATTGTGACACCTGCGGCCGATAGCCGGATGTACAAGGCCTCGGTGAAACGCGGTCGCAAGCTCATGGCGGCTATCGAAGGCGAATTGCGAGGCGGCTCCGTGATCGCTTTGGAAATGGCGGCCAGAGCACCCGATGAGAAGACGGCGCAGTCGTTGGTCAAGCTTTCGCGTCGCTTGGCGGCTCGCGAACCGCAGCTGCAACCGGAATCGCTGTGGGTCGGTTTTCAGGAGGACTCCAGCGCCTGGCGCGGCCTGGACGTAACAGAACCGCTCACCGATGCGGAAGTCGTAAAAAAGGGGGTAGGTCGATGGTACCTACACTCACGAGAGTTGATGAGACAGCGTGAGGAGAAGTCACTGCCAAAACCGTCGGAGGCCCGCGCATGGCACGCTTGGTGCTGGTGCACGGCGTACCAAATGGAACTTATCAAGACTGAACTGTCTGAAAAAGGCAAGGCGCGGCGTTGGTATATCGACAAGTTGGCAAGGTGTTTGGACGACTATCTAGAAATGGGCATGCTGAGGCGGCAGGTCAAGCAGGTAGATCTGAAGCGTGGTGCAGTCCAACGATTGCAGGCGTTTTTCGATGAACGTCGCACCAAGCTGTGGAAGCGTGTCGGCAAGCTTGCGGCCTGCGCCTATGCGGACAAAAGCAAGGTGTTCGTGCAAGACGTTCAGGGTTCAGTCGAACGGCTCGGTTTAGGGGTGATCGTGACCCTGGATCCCGAGCCGACAGTACCTGAAGAACGAGGTATGGCGTGAGAGAGGAATACATGAAGAGATGGTTGGTTGCACTGGTCGTTTTCGCTCTTAGTTATCACATGTCGGCGTCTGCGGCGGACTATGTGTCCCAGTGGGGGCCGGAGTTGGGTATTAAGGCACCGGATATTGCGGCACCAGATCAGTCTGGAGCGTCGAGAGATTTAGATTCGTTGGCCGGTGAGCATGGCTTGCTCCTGTTCATGAACCGTTCGGCGGACTGGTGACCCTTCTGCAAACACCAGTTGGTCCAACTGGAAGAGTGGCGCGAAAGGTTCGAATCGCTAGGCGTAAACGTTGCTGCCATGACCTATGACGATGGGGCCATATTGGCGGAATTTCACCAAAGTCAAAATCTAGGCTATCCGTTGTTGCACGATGAAGGCGCCCGTCACGTGGGTGCGTTTGGTATTCTCAACGAGGACTATGAGCCGGGTGATCGCGCCTATGGGATTCCGCACCCGGGTATTTTTTACATATCGGCGGATGGGGACGTTGCACTGAAGTTTGCGGCGCCGGGATACCGAAGCCGGCCGCCCATGGAAGCGGTACACGAAGCAGTGAGCCGGCAAATTCAGACCGGCGGTTGATCGGTTTAGAGCCTAGGGTTTAAATGCGCAGCGTCTAGATTCTAGGAACGAAGGGTAGACTGTGCGTTGGTTCGTGTTCGCTTGTGTATATTGCTGTACGGGTTGCGCTATCGTCGTTGAATCGATTACCGAGGACCTGGCAGCAGACCTCTCAAATGCGATACTCGACAATTCAGACATTGCCGTCGTGCGTGACGGCGCGCCCGCCTATCTCATTTTGATCGACGGTCTACTCGAGCAGTCGCCCAATAGTGTCAGCTTGCTGGCGCAAGCAGCGACGCTCAATTCTGCGTATGCCAGCGCGTTCGTGGTCGAACCCGAACGGGCTCGCGTCATGGCGCAGAAAGCCTTGGACTTGGCCGCCAAAGCCGTCTGTTTGGACATCGACGAAGGCTGTGACCTCGCCACGATGCCTTATCGTGAATTCGAACACTGGGTCACCAAACTCGACAAGCGTGACGTACCACTCGCGTTCGGATTGGGTGTCAGTTGGGCGGGCTGGATACAAGCCAATAGCGATGATTTCAACGCGATTGCCGAACTGGCCCGGGTCAAAGCTCTCATGAACCGCATGATCGAGCTGAACGAGGCCTACGAGTTTGCCGGACCACACTTTTACATGGGTCTGTTCGAAACGTTTTTGCCGCCATCACTCGGCGGCAAGCCGGAGCTCGGCCGCTATCATTTCGAGCGAGCAATTGCTTTGTCGGAGGGGCGGCATCTGCTGACCAAGGTCGCGTTCGCGGAACGCTATGGGCGGTTGGTCTTCGATCGGGACCTACATGATGAGTTGCTCCGGGAAGTCATTGAGGCGCAAGTAGATCAACCCGGCTTGACCTTGATGAATACGATTGCCAAACAACAAGCACAGGAGCTCTTGGATTCTGCGGATGACTATTTTTAGAACATTGATATTGCTTGGTCTGCTCGTTGGCAGTGCCGCTCATGGCGCAACGTTGAAGGTCGCCACGCTCTCGCCCGAGGGCTCGCTTTGGATGACCTTGTTGCGCGAGGGTGCCAAAGAGATTGAAACGGCAACGGCAGATCGTGTGAAATTCAAGTTCTACCCGGGCGGCGTGATGGGTGATGATAAAGCCGTATTGCGCAAGATTCGCGTCGGCCAATTGCACGGAGCCGTCATCACCTCCGGTGGTCTGGTACAGAATTACCATGACATCGGCTTGTACAACATGCCGATGGCCTTTCAGTCGTTGGACGAAGTCGACTACGTGCGCGACAGGATGGATATCGTGTTGATGCAAGGCTTGGAGAGCAAGGGCTTCGTTTCGTTTGGGATCGCCGAGGTTGGTTTCGCCTACGCCATGTCCAAGAAAGTGCTTTCCAGCGTCGAAGATGTGCAGGCGCAGAGGGTCTGGGTGCCCGACAACGATCCAGGCTCTGCGCGCGCGCTGGCGGCGTTCGATATTGCGCCGATCCCGCTGTCGATTGCCGACGTATTGGCCGGCTTGCAAACCGGATTGATCAACAGTGTTGCCATGCCGCCAGTCGGCGCCATTGCTCTACAGTGGCACACGCAGTTAGAGCACGTGCTTGATCTACCGTTGCTCTATATCTACGGCTTGTTCACCGTCAACAAACGTCAATTCGAACGCCTGACCGACGCGGATCAGCAAGCGGTACGGGCAGTCATGGGGGCCAAGGTAGCCGCGGTGAACGCGCGCAGCAGACGCGACCACGAACAAGCATCCGTCGCGCTTGCCCGGCAGGGGTTGATATGGCATTCGGCCACTGATGCGCACGTAAAGGAATGGCGGCGCTACGCATCGGTAGCGGCGCAGCGCCTGATCGATGAGGACTATATCTCTCAAGAACTGCACCAGACGATGCTTCGACATCTGGCCGATTACAGGGCGACGCTTGATTAGGCGTGCCCTAGACGTTCTGAGGCTCATCGAGAGCGGCATTCTCGTAGCCGTACTCACCAGCATGATATTGGTGGCGGCGTACCAGGTTGTTGCACGCAACTTCTTCGACACCGGTCTGCTGTGGGGTGACGGGTTGGTGCGCGTGCTTGTGCTCTGGATAGCGCTGGTCGGCGCTATGGTGGCTTCTCGCAACGACGGGCACATTCGCATGGACATACTGTCCCGGTTCGTGAGCGCGAGAGTCGACCGCCAACTGAAGCGGTTCACCTGTGCATTCACTTGTGTCGTACTTTTCGTCTTCGGCTGGTACAGCTTGCAATTTGTACTCATCGAGTTCGAAGATCAGATGATCGCATTTGCCTCGGTGCCGGCGTGGGTTTGCGAATCCATCATGCCGGTCGGTGCGTTCGTGATGGGGTTTAGATACCTCCTGCACGTATTCAACCCGCCGTGATCTGGCTTGGGGTCATCGTCGTGGTAGGCGCGGGTTTGGCCGGAGCGCCCCTGTTTGCGGTGCTTCTCGCCGGAGCCATGCTGGGTTTCATTGCGGCCGATATCAATTTGGCAATCGTCGCCATCGAGGTCTATCGAATCGTCGATACGCCGCTATTGGTCGCACTTCCGCTATTTACCTATGCGGGATACGTGCTTTCCGAGTCACATACATCCGAACGCTTAGTTGGCTTGGTGCAAAGCTCCTTCGGTTGGCTACCTAGCGGGTTGGCGATTGTCGGGTTCGTTGCCTGCGCGGTGTTCACTGCGCTGACGGGTGCGTCTGGGGTGACGATCGTCGCGCTGGGCGCATTGTTGCTTCCGGCGCTCAAAAATTCGGGCTTCAGCGAAAACTTCAGCTTAGGTCTGGTGACGACGTCAGGCAGCCTTGGACTGTTGCTCGTGCCATCCGTGCCGCTGATCCTGTATGGCATTGTCGCTCAACAAACGAATGTTGGAGAGCCGTTTACGATCGTCGAGTTGTTCATCGCCGGCATCATGCCGGTGCTGCTCATGCTGGCTTGTCTAATTGGCTGGACGCTTTGGGTGCATCGCGGTGGCCAGATACCCAAAACGCCGTTTCGCTGGGTAGAGGTACGTCGCGCGATGATTGCCGCGCGCTGGGAACTGCCCTTGCCGGTCGTTGTGCTCGGCGGCATCTATTCCGGTTACTTTGCGATTTCCGAGGCCGCTGCCGTGACCGCCGTGTACGTCACCATTACCCAGGTGTTGCTGTATCGAGACATCAAGTTTAAGCAGCTTCCGGCCATCATCATAGATGCCATGGTCATGGTGGGTGGAATCTTGTTGGTGCTTGGCGTGGCGTTGGCGTTCACCAACTTCTTGGTCGACGCAGAGGTACCGCAAAAACTGTTCGAATTCATGCAAGCGCATATCCAAAGCGCTACGGCATTTCTGTTGTTGCTCAACGTGATGTTGCTCGCGTTGGGGGCGATGTTGGACATCTTTTCCGCGCTCGTCATCATGGTGCCGCTGATACTACCCGTGGCAGTCGGCTATGGCGTGCACCCGGTTCATCTCGGCATTATTTTTCTGGCCAACATGCAGATCGGCTACTTCACACCCCCGGTCGGTATGAACTTGTTCGTTGCGAGTTACCGTTTCAACAAGCCGTTGTTGGAAATCTACGCGGCCTGTTGGCCGTTCATGGTCGTGCTGCTCATCGCGTTGCTGCTCATCACCTACGTGCCGTGGTTCAGCTTGGGACTGTTGCAATGAAGTGGCTTTGCGTGGTGCTGGTAGTTAGTTTGGCTTGGCCCGTGTGCGGTGATGGGTTGACTGTCGATGAACTTACTGACGAGTTTCACGACACGCTCATCGAAGTCCTGCAGGTTGGGGAGTACGCGGCGCGCTATGTGTTGCTCGAACCGGCAGTAGAACGCCTATTTGATCTCCAGACCATAGCGCGCATCAGCCTGGGTAGTACGTGGCGCACGCTCGCAGCCGAACAGCAGGCCGAGTTCATCGATTTGTTGCGGGTCTCGGTCGTAGCCACTTACGCGAGTCGATTCGATAAGTTCAACGACCAACGTTTCGAGCGTGTCGAGACAGTTGCGACACGTCAAGGCTGGGTCGTCAAAACCCATCTGGTGCGTCGTAACGCCGAGCGGGTCAATCTCGACTACTACTATCGAGACGATCGCGTATTCAACGTTGTGGCTGACGGTGTAAGCGACTTGTCGCTTCGCAGAGCAGATTACAATAGCATCATCAAGCAAGAAGGGTACGGTGCGTTGGTTCAATACGTGGAGGCTAATATCCAGGAGTCGGGGGGACGTCGTTGAGCGCTGTCTGTGTTCGTAGGCCGCAGGCTCTTGAACAGCCGCCGCGGGCGCTTGAACAGCCGCCGCGGGCGCTTCACTCGCTGCCGCAGCGGGCGCTTCACTCGCTGCCGCAGCGGGCGCTGGGCAGGCTTGCCGTGCTCGGTAGCGTGGTGTTGCTCTCCGCGTGCGCCGGCTTGGAGGGTCCGGACTATGGCGTATACGACACCAGCGAGGGTCTGAATCGCGGCATGTACCGGTTTTCCGATCGCGTGGATCGAGCCGTGGTCGTTCCGGTAGCGAAAGGCTACCAGGCGCTGATGCCAGATTTTGTCGAGACAGGCATCACCAATTTTTTTCGTAACCTGCGAGACTTGGATAGTGCTTT
>CBDTZM010000093.1:0-6832 GCA_965364915.1 uncultured Pseudomonadales bacterium
GGCTTTTCCGCTAGGCAAGAAAAAACGGGCTCAAAGAGCCCGCTTTCTTCACGTCCATGTGAGTTCTCAACGCGTGCCGTAGACCACCATGGTTTTTCCCTTAACCGAGACCAATCCTTGCTCTACTAGGGTCTTCAGAACACGGCCGACCATTTCCCTGGAGCAGCCGACGATGCGACCGATTTCCTGACGAGTAATCTTGATCTGCATACCGTCGGGATGAGTCATTGCATCGGGTTGTTTCGTGAGTTCTAGCAGCGTCCGTGCTACTCGGCCTGTTACGTCCAAGAAGGCCAGGTCACTCACTTTTTGCGTGGTTTTGCCGAGGCGTTCCGCCATCTGCTTGCCCACTGCGTACAAGAGTTCGTTATGCTTGTCAGCCATTTCCTTGAACTTGCCATAAGACAGTTCGGCTACTTCGCATTCGGTTTTCGCTTTCACCCACGCAGACCGCGGGGCTTCATCGGAAAATAGTGGCATCTCACCAAAGAAATCACCTTTGTTGAGATAAGCGACAATGATTTCCCTGCCGGATTCGTCTTCCACTAATACGGTGACGGAGCCTTTCAGGATGAAATAGATCGAATCACTTTTGTCGCCGGCGTAGATGAGCGTGCTCTTGGCCGGATATTTGCGGCGATGCGCCGCTGCCAAAAATGCGTCGAGGTGAGCATTTTCCTGTTGCGGATTGTTCACCTGGAAACCTTTGGCCATCAGTGGCCTTTTCGTGCTCACGCCCATCGGGGTGTTTTTTGCTGCAAGCATTTTCGTTGCGCTCCTTCGTAACATCTTGCGTGCTAGAAATACTTACATAGCCATGTGACCCAGTACGAGAACTGGTCGACAAATGGCACTTTTTCACAGTATGAACGGTCGTAGAGCACGGTTGTTTCGTTGAAAATGTCACGCCTTTACAACTCTTCACGGTAAAACTGGAAGGATGCACGCAAAAATACAATGGCTTAACAATGTCCACTTCAGAGCCACCGGAGGCTCAGGACACGAGGTTTTGTTGGACGGATCACCCGACGCGGGGGGTCAAGATCTCGGATCTCGACCGATGGAGTTGATTCTCATGGGGCTGGGCGGCTGCAGCTCCTTCGATGTCGTCAATATATTGAGGAAATCACGGCAGCAGGTCACCGATTGTGTGACGGAGCTGGCAGCCGAGCGAGCCGATGCGATACCGCAGGTTTTCGAACGCATTCACATGCACTTTATCGTCAGCGGTAAAGATCTCGACCGGACCAAGGTCGCGCGCGCGGTGTCGTTGTCGGCGGACAAATATTGCTCCGCTTCCATCATGCTGGAGCGCGCCGGCGTAGCGATCAGCCACGATTTCGAGATCGTCGAAAGCGAATAAGTTGAAAAGGTTGAAGAGTCTCGGCCCGGCCGGAATTCACACGCGGTAAGTGGTTTCCGTCATCACCTTGGAGAGCAGGGTCATCGCTTGTTTGATCGCCTGCGGAAACTCAGCGCCGCCAAGCGCTAAAGCATCGGCCCCGTGACGCGCTTCCTCCTCGTGCATACGGGCGACAATTTCACGACTTTTCTGGTCTTGTTCAGGCAGTGCCTGCAGATGCCGTTCGAGATGACCACAAACCTGATCTTCCGTCGCCTCCACGAAACCCAGGCTCACCTTGTCCCCGGCAAGCCCGGTCAACGCACCCATCGCGTAGGAAGCCGCATAAAAGAAAGGATTCAACGCACTTGGACGGCTTTCGAGTTGATCCAGCCGTTCCGCACACCAGGCGAGGTGATCGGCTTCTTCTGACGCCGCATCCAAAAGCCGTTGGCGTACGATTGGCTCGCGCGCCATCATCGCCTGTCCTTCATAGAGGGCTTGGGCACAGACCTCGCCAGCGTGATTTACCCGCATCAACCCGGCAGCGTGCACACGTTGGGCATCACTTAGCTCGGCCTCGTCGATCGCATTGCTCGGGTTGTCGCGACGCGCGTTGTTGCTGCCGGTCAACGTTTTCAGCGCCCGGTCGAAGTGTTGAATCAACTCGTCAATCATGTCTAGCCGAGCGCCCCGAGTTGGCGCCCGCCGAGTAGATGCAGATGAATATGATTAACCGTCTGTCCCCCTTCTGAATTGCAATTCAAGATCAGGCGGTAGCCGGCATCGGCAATATCCCGCTCGGACGCAAGACTTTGCGCGCAAAGCACCATCTTGCCGACCAGTGCGGCTTCACCGGCGGTCAAATCGTTCACCGTATCAATGTGCGTTTTCGGGACAATGAGCACATGAGTTGGGGCCTGTGGGCTGATATCGTTGAAGGCGAGAAGTGTGTCATCCTCGTAGACAATGTCTGACGGGATGGCCCGCTCGACGATTTTGCAGAACAGGCAGTCGTCCGCCACGAAAGGCTCCAAGTCAACTGGGCGATCGACGACTGTAACGGAAACCGCAGACAAACCAAAGCAAGATGCTTTGGTCGATGAACAACCCTGGATAAATGTAGCCCATGGCTGATACCAAGGATCTCAGCACCATACTCGACGCCAAGATTCCGATCATCGCCATCGAATCTCCCGACGAACGACGCGTGCTGGCGTTGCTGCTGAAGCTGGCGATGAAGCGCAGTTCGAGCTTCTACGAGTGGAGCGTTACCCGCGGCCTACGCCTTGGCGGATTCGGTACGAAGCCGGAAACCGGCAAAGAGCTGCTTGAACCCGAACAGCTGCTCGCGCACATCGCCGACACGCCCGGGCCCAGCTTGTACGCGCTATGTGACTTTCACCCCTACCTCGAGAACGAGCCAAAAAACATCCGCTATCTGAAAGACATCGCGCTCGCGTACGAGCGCCTCGGTAACTGCATCGTACTCATCAGCCACAGTCTCAAGATCCCGCCCGACATCGGCCGTTTTTCCGCCACCTTCGATCTGCGTCTGCCGAGCGACGACGAGCTTATGGCTTTGATTCGCAAACAAGCCAAGGAGTGGTCGGAACAACATCACCGGCAGACAGTCAAAACCGATAGCGCGACACTGCAGAAACTGGTCGCGAACATGCGCGGCGTATCGCACAGCGATGCGCAAATTCTCATTCGTCACGCGATCTACAGCGATGGCGCGATCACCGAATCGGACATTCCCGAGGTCAACCGCCTGAAGTTCGAGCTGCTGGACTCGGAAGGCGTGCTGCGCTTCGAGTACGACACCGAGGATTTCAACAACGTCGCCGGACTCGACAATCTGAAGAGGTGGTTGAAGTTGCGCCGCAACGCCTTCCTGGACGCGAACGAGGATCGACCCAAGGGCGTGCTGTTGCTGGGCGTGCAGGGCGGCGGCAAGAGCCTGGCCGCCAAGGCTGTGGCCGGATTCTGGGGCATTCCATTGCTACGCTTGGATTTCGGCACGCTTTACAACAAGTTCTTCGGTGAAACCGAACGCAATCTGCGCAACAGCTTGAAGCAAGCGGAGTTGATGGCGCCCTGCGTACTGTGGATGGATGAGATCGAGAAGGGCCTGGCCACGGGGCAATCCGACAACGCAACGTCGCAACGAGTATTGGGCACGCTGCTCACGTGGATGGCTGAAAACGAAAAGTCGGTTTTCATCGTAGCGACATCCAACGACATTACGGAACTGCCACCGGAACTGGTGCGTAAAGGCCGAGTGGACGAAGTGTTTTTCGTCGACCTTCCGGATCTGAAAATTCGCAAAGAGATCTTTCGCATTCACCTCGACAAACGCGGACTTGACGCAAAAGCATTCGATCTCGCAGAACTGGCCGCCAATACCGAAGGCTTCACGGGCGCAGAAATCGAGGAAGCCGTGGTCTCCTCCCGCTATCTGGCCACGTCGAAAGATCAATCGGTCGTGCAGGCCGACGTGCTTGCTGCGGTCAACCGCACGTACCCCATGTCGGTGATGCGCGCGGAGAGCATCGCGGCGTTGCGCAACTGGGCCAAAGATCGCACGGTACCCGCTTAACAAGGGATCGGAGAAAATATCCGCCTTTCACTCGACAAGCCATGCATCGAATCCTTGCTGGGTGAGAATGAACGCGGCCAACGCTCGCGCATTGAGCTCGCCGCCGACGATGTGATAACGCTGCTCCGGTTGTAAGCGTCGTAACTCCTCGCGCAAGCGGCAAAGCGGTAGGTGCAAATCGCAACCAGCGGCGGCGGGCCTACCGGCGCTGACATCGATGCGAAGACCCGGCTGGGACGACTCCACGAACCGCACCACCCTGTCGACGAGCAATGCCGAAAACCGTTCGCGCGGAAGTTCGAACAGCCATCCCTGTTCGAGGGCGGTTACGGTGGCGTTGCGACGACCGCGCAGGATGAGCGCATCTTCGCCGAAGAAATCCCCGGGGCCCACATAGGCCAGTGTTTTGCCCTGGCGATGCACGCTCGCGTGTCCAGCCTTGAGTACATAGAACGCTTCGGCTGCATCCCCCGACCGAACCAACGTCTCGCCTTTTTGGATGGGACGTTCGACCAGTTCGCTGAACAACTGTTGCCATACGCACGGGTCGAGACGCTGCAGAATCGGCGAGGCGAGAAAGCGCTGCTCCCACGGCTCGAGCTCTCCCTCCAGACCATGATCCGCGCGGTCAGCCTGCAAGAGAAATTCGATCGGTTGGGTGTCGACGTGAAGCACCTGAACCTGGGTCAAGGTCCGGATCGTGACCGCACCCGGATAGATGGGTTGCCGGGCGGCGCTGGCGCTGTACTTGAGGTTGCGCGCCGGTTTGGACAATCGCAAACGGCCGCGCGCCAGGTAGTAGCTGCCGTTGAGGCGCCGGCCTTCCTGCAGCAACCATCGATCGGCAGGCAGGTTCAGAACTTGGGTGTGCCGCGCGACCGTCGAAAGCTCGTTCCAACTCAAATGGCTGAAAGGATCGAACCGCCGCAGTACTTGGGTCAGCATCCGTCCAGCATGCTCGACCGATCGCGGCGTCCAAGTCGTGGGTGCCCCAATCGCTGTGAGTGATCAACTGTTGCAGGTGATCAACGCGACTCTCGTGCGATGGCCCTATAGCCAATGTCGGTGCGGTATTGGGCGTCTTGCCACGTGATCCGGTCGACACCCTGGTACGCCTTGCGTTGTGCATCGCTGACCCTCTCGCCAAGGCCTACCACACACAGCACGCGACCGCCGTTCGTGACGACCTCTGCACCGCGCATCTGTGTCCCGGCATGAAACGCTTTGACATCCGCATCTTGCAGTTGATCCAGCCCGCCGATGGTTGCGCCCTTGGCATAGCTGCCCGGGTAACCGCCGGACGCCATGACGACGCCAAGCGCCGCTCGCGGGTCCCAGTCGAGCGCCATGCCTTCGAGATCTGCGGTCAGTGCCGCTTGCAGGAGGGTGGCGAGATCGGACTTGAGGCGCATCAGTACGGGCTGCGCTTCGGGATCGCCAAAACGGCAATTGAACTCGATGACTTTGGGCGTGCCATCGGCCGCGATCATCAATCCTGCATACAGGAACCCGACATACGGTGCGCCAGCGGCCGCCATCCCCGCCATCGTGGGCTCGACGATCTCGCGCATGATGCGGTCGTGCAGCGCCTCGGTCACCACCGGTGCTGGGGAATAAGCACCCATGCCGCCGGTGTTGGGTCCCGCGTCGCCGTCGTATGCGGCCTTATGATCCTGAGAGCTGGCGAACGGCAGCGCGGTCGTGCCGTCACACAGACAAATGAAGCTGGCCTCCTCGCCCGGCAGAAATTCCTCGACCACCACGCGGCTACCGGCATCGCCAAACGCGTTACCCGACAACATGTCCTCGAGCGCGGCGCGGGCTTGATCCAACGTTTGCGCGACGACGACGCCTTTGCCAGCGGCAAGGCCATCCGCCTTGATGACGATCGGGGCGCCTTGGGCTTCGACATACGCTTGTGCCTCACCGAGATCGGTAAACGTCTCGGATGCGGCCGTTGGAATATCGTTGGCCTTTAGAAAGTCCTTGGTGAAAGCCTTGGAGCCTTCGAGTTGCGCGGCCGCTTGGCTCGGACCGAAGCAGGCCAACCCTCGACCCTGAAAGTAGTCGGTGATGCCGTCGACCAGGGGCGCCTCGGGCCCGACGATGGTCAGGCCCGCGCCCACCTCTTCGGCAAAGCTCGCCAAACCGGGGAAGTCCCCTACGTCCATGACCACGTTCTGTATCTTCGGTTCGCTGGCAGTCCCGGCATTGCCGGGTACCACATAAACCCGTTCGACCGACGGACTCAGGCTCACTTTCCAAGCCAACGCGTGTTCACGCCCCCCGGAACCTATGACCAATACCTTCATGTCCCTCCCAAAGACTCGGCCGTCTCAGTGTCGAAAGTGTCTAACCCCAGTGAACAGCATCGCCATACCATGCTCGTTGGCGGCTTGAATGACTTCCTCGTCGCGCAACGAGCCACCGGGTTGGATGACGGCGGTGATACCCGCTTCGGCGGCCGCGTCGATACCATCTCGAAACGGGAACAACCCGTCCGAGGCCATGACCGATCCCGCGACTTCCAACCCTTCTTCCTGGGCCTTCAATGCGGCGATTTTGGCGCTGATCACCCGGCTCATCTGTCCAGCGCCGACACCGATGGTCTGTTGGCCTTGGGCGTAGACGATGGCGTTGGATTTGACAAACCAGGCAACCTTCCAAGCGAACTGCAGGTCTTCGAGTTCCTGTTCGGTCGGGGCTCGATCGGTCGCGGTCCGAAGTGTCGCGTCATCCAGGCAAAGTTCGTCCGCAGACTGGACCAGCAACCCGCCCCCAACCCTTTTCAACTCGCGCCCACGATTGGCGTTCACAAACGTTCCACAACTCAAGAGACGTACATTCTTCTTCGACTTGGCGAGCTCGATTGCGAGTTCATCGATTTC
>CBDTZM010000094.1:0-6832 GCA_965364915.1 uncultured Pseudomonadales bacterium
CCCTCGTCGTCCATGTAGCCAAGATCTCCCGTCCAATAGGCGCCGTCTTTGAGCACTTCGCTGGTCTGCTCGGGTTTGTTCCAGTAAGCGACCATCACGTTCGGACCACGCACCACCACCTCGCCGACTTCACCTCGCGGCAGCTCGACACCATCGGTCCCGAAAATCCTGACATGCGTGCCGGGGATCGACTGGCCACAAGAACGCGCACGATCGTGATCCAGCAAATCTTGCTCGTTGCGCAACGCAGTCGTCAGAGGCGATAGCTCGGTCGCCCCATACACGTGGACGAGTTCCGCCGTCGGGAACGCCGCGTGGGCACGCCGCAACACTTCCGTCGCGATCGGCGAGCCGCCATGTCCTATCACGCGCAAGCTGTCCGTCTTGCGCGGATTAGCGTGTTGTTCCTCTGCGAGACCCGCCACCATGGTTGGTACACCAAGGGTAATCGTGATTCCGTGCTCTTCGATCAGTTCCAGCGCCTTGGCCGGTACAAAACTACCCAGCGTTACCTGTAAACCGGTCGTCCAAATACTACCGAGCACGCTGTTGTTACCCGCAGCATGGAATAGCGGCCCCATGACTAGGAACGCGTCGCTCTGCTGCTGCGGGACCGACATCAACCAATGAAAGGTATTGGCAATCAGATTGCGGTGACTCAACATGACGCCTTTGCTCTTGCCCGTGGTACCACCGGTATAGAACAGACCCGCCAACGTGTTCTCGTCGATACCTTGACCGAGTATTGAGGGCTCGCTGTCCAGTAACGCTTCGTAGTCCTCCGGGATGGAGATGACGTGGTCAACGACCTCTGCCAGGCCTCCGGGATCACGGTCGGTCAACAAGACCTTGGTCGCGGAGTCCTCCAAGGCGTAGCGCAATTCGGGTTCGGCGTGGCGTGTGTTGAGAGGTACCACCACGAGTCCCCCGGCGGGTACGCCGACGTAGGTTTCGATGTACTGGTGACAGTTGTCGGCAAGGATCGCGACCCGGTCACCCTGGTCTAAACCCAACGCTAGCAAACCGCCAACGAGGCGCTCGCAACGGTTCTTTAGTTCGGCAAACGTGAACGACCGTCCCTCATCGACGATGGCGGTTTTATTGGCGGCGATTTGGACCGCTCGGTCCAGTGGATCGACAAAGGTGTGCATTCATCCCCCTAACGGCTTGATTTTCGACCTGCGGCGAGTTTCCCAGAAATGGCGAGCCAAACCAACGCTTTCAAACCGGGTTGCAACCCCACGCAAAACCTTAAGACTATGGCGAGATGATTGAGGGAATACAACTTGAGCGCGACTACCAATAGCCCGTTAGGCGCCGTTGCCTGTGGCCACCCGGTAACGGCCGACGCAGCGGAGATTGTATTGCGCGCCGGCGGCAACGCGTTCGACGCCATCATCGCGGCACAATTCGCGGCTTGCGTGGCAGAACCGGTATTGACCTCGCTAGGCGGCGGAGGCTTTCTGTTGGCCCATCCCCACGGCCAAGCGCCCGTTCTCTACGACTTTTTCGTCCAAACGCCGCGAAGCCGTACCGCCTCACCGGACTTTCATCCGATTCACGCGGACTTCGGGACGACGACGCAAGAGTTTCACGTCGGGCTGGGCGCGGTTGCAACGCCCGGTACGGTTGAGGGTATGTTTGCGATTCACGAGGACCTAGCCTCGTTACCCATGTCGGAACTCGTCAAACCAGCCGTTCATGCGGCGAGGCATGGCGTCGTGATCAACGAGCTACAGGCCTACATACTCGAATTGGTGTCGCCCATATACGCGGCCTCCTCCGATGCTCGGCAATGGCACATGCGCACTGGCGTAGGGCGCTTGCACACCCAACCGCAACTCGCCGAGTCGCTGGAACGACTTGCCGATCAAGGCAGCCGTCTTTTCTACGAGGGCGAGTGGGCTGAACGAATCGTCGCGATGTGTCGTGCCGGTGGACACCTGACACTCGAGGATTTGGCCGGCTATCGTGTCGAACGACGCCAACCATTTGGTTTGCAATATCGGGGCGTAACGCTGTTGACCAATCCTCCACCGTCTTCGGGGGGCATTTTGGCGGGATTCGCTTTGGCATTGCTTAGCGATCACGACCTGCAAGCCTTGGGTTTCGGCACGCAGGCGCATGTGGCGCTGCTCGCCGACGCCATGTACGAGACCAACGAAGCAAGGGTGCGTGTGTTGGCTTCGAGCCATCCCAAAGGAGAGGCCGAAGGCGACGGCGCGACTAGGCTCGATCCAGAACTGCTCACGACGTACCGCCAAAACCTGATCCAACGCGCGGAGTTCAACCGCGGCACCACCCACATCAGCGTCGTCGACGCGGCGGGCAACCTGGCGGCGATGACGTTGTCGAACGGCGAAGGCTGCGGCCACTTCGTTGCCGATACCGGCATCATGCTCAACAACATGCTGGGCGAAGAAGACATCAATCCCAACGGCTTCAATCAGTGGCACGCCAACCAGCGCATGACGTCGATGATGGCGCCGACCTTGTTGGAATTCCCCGACGCTCGACGCATTGCCCTCGGTTCGGGCGGATCCAATCGAATCCGTACGGCGATTCTACAGGTGGTGTCCAACCTCGTGGACTTCGGCGACGCCGGACAGGTCGCCGTGGAAAGACCACGCCTACACGTCGAAGATGATCGGTTGTCGGTCGAACCCGGTTATTCGAAGGGGTGCGTTGCCGCGCTCGAAACTCGCTACACGGTAGAACGCTGGGACGCACAAAACCTATATTTTGGGGGCGTGCATCTGGTTGAACATCTGGTTGAAAAGGATGCGTCGGGTTTTGCGTCGGCGGGAGACCCGCGCCGCGGCGGCGTCGGGCGTGTCATCGAATCCACTTAACCCGTCGACCCATTGGCGCTAGACTGCGCCGCCAAATCAGCACCGTGAAACACCTCATGCCTACTTGCGGACAAACCGTCATCCAACATCTGGAAACTCACGGTGTCACCCACGTTTTCGGGATTCCGGGCAATCACACGCTGGAACTCTATCGTGGCCTCGAAGGCTCGGCCGTTCGCCACGTCACCACCCGTCACGAACAGGGTGCTGCGTTCATGGCAGACGGCTACGCACGCGCCTCGGGCCGGCCGGGTGTGTGTTTTCTCATCAGCGGCCCCGGGCTCTTGAACGCAGCAACCGCCATCGCACAAGCCAGGGCAGATTCCATTCCCATGCTCGTCGTGACCGCGGTCGCGGCGACCGGCGATCTGGGGCAATTGCGCGGCAACCTGCACGAGCTGCCCGATCAACGGGCGACCGCGGCCGGCTTCTGTAAAGCCAGCATCACGATCACCGATCCGCACGCTATCGCTCGCACGATCCAACAGGCGTTTCAAGCATTCGAGCGTGAGCGCCCGGGGCCCATCCATATTGAGATGCCGCTCGATCTGTTGTCCATGCAGGCGCCCGAGCAAACCCCAGCAGCAACGTCCCTGCCACCCGACATCGACCGCGCCTGTCTAGAGCGGATGGCGTCGATACTGCGTGCGGCAGATGCGCCGGTGTGTATCGTGGGCGGCGGCGCCCTAGGTGCGGCGCGACGCATACCGGTACTCGCCGAACATTTCGACATGCCAATCGTCAACACGGTCAACGCCAAAGGCGCGTGTCCGCTGAGCCATCCGTTGTTCGTCGGCGGCAGCCCGTCACTGTCGAGCGTTCGAGAGCTTGTCTGCGAGGCCGACGTGGTTCTGGCAATCGGTACCGAGTTCGGCGAAACCGACTACGACTTGCTGATGGACGAACCGTTCAGGATCAGAGGAAAGTTGCTGCGCATCGACATCGACCCCGACCAACTCGAACGCAATGTCGCCGCGGACGTCACGTTGTGTGCCGATGCCGCCCTCGCCGTGGATGGCCTGCTTGACGCACCTGGTCGTCAAAGCCGCGATGCGGGTCGACGCGCGCAGAAAGTCCGCCGACAGATACTGCAAGAGCCTCACTATCACGCGGAGATCGCCGAGTTGTTCAACGCCATACGGCGCGCTGCCCCGGAGTTGGTACTGGTCGGTGACTCGACGCGGCCGACCTATTACGCGTCGTGGCAATACGAGTGCGAACAGCCGCGCAGCTACTTTCACTCGGTCTCGGGCTTTGGCACGCTGGGCTACGCGATTCCCGCTGCGCTAGGTGCACGGCTTGCAACCGACAGACCGGTCGCAGCGCTGATCGGCGACGGCGGTGCCCAATTCACCCTGCCCGAACTCGCCACCGCGGTAGACAACCAAATCGGCATACCCATCATCATCTGGTTGAATCGCGGCTACCAGGAGATCGAAAACAGCCTAACCGGTCGTGGCATCGCGACCGCGAGCGCGCGTATTTCAGGCCCCGACTTCGGCCAGATTGCAGAAGCCTACGGGTGTGCCTGGCGAAGACCATCGAACCTGCACGAATTGCAAACTGACCTGACGGCCGCATTCGATCGCGACCGGCCGACTCTCCTACTGCTGGACCAGGACCGCTTCTCGAGTCTTCCCAGCGGTCAATGGTACGCAACCTGAGGAACATGCCCATGACCAGCTTCAGTCGCATGAGCAACCGATTGACGATGCCCGCCAGTGACGTTTGGCGCGTGCATGCCAAGGCGCTCGAGCGGCAATCCCGTGGCGACGACATCCTGCTATTGAGCGTGGGGGACCCCGACTTCGACACCCCGCAGTACATATCCGACTACGTCGTGCAACAGATTCAGGCAGGCCGCACGCACTACTCACCCGCAGCGGGAGAGCAGAGTTTGCGCCAAGCCATCGCCAAGTTGGAAACCGAGGGCACCGGCAAGACGTTTCGGCCGGACCAAGTGGTCATCTTTCCCGGCGCCACGGCCGCTTTGTATGCGGTATTCGAATGTATTTTGAACGAAGGCGACGGCGTCGTCGTCCCCGAACCCATGTACGTTGGGTACCAGGGCGTGTTCGACGCCATCGGGGCAGACATTCAAACCGTGCCGCTAGCCCCACCCTCCTTCGAACTCGACGTGCAGACGATTATCGATCGCGTGGCACCCAACACCAAAGCCGTCTTGGTCAACACTCCGGGCAATCCGTGCGGCAACATCATCGAAACCGCAAAGCTCGCCGCACTAGCCGACGCTTGCCGGGAACGCGGACTGTGGCTCATCTGTGACGAAGTCTACTCTTTGATCACGTTCGATGAACCGCATGTGTCGATGCTGAAGTCCACCGACGAGTTCTCCAACATCATCGTCATCGACGGCTTGAGCAAGTCCCATGCCATGAGCGGTTGGCGTGTCGGTTGGGTGATTGCCGAAGCGCCGATGGTCGAGGCACTGACGCGATTGTCGAGCGCGGCTCTGTTCGGCGTCTGCCAGTTTGTCCAGGACGGCGCCACGTTTGCCTTGGCAAACGACGCCGAAGATGTCGAAGCCATGCGCAGCCGATATGAAGCCCGACGCGACTATGCCATCGAACGGCTGGATGCGATCCGCGGTTTGCGCTACTACAAACCGAAAGCCGGCATGTTCATCATGATCGACGTGAGCGGCGTCGCCAATGACGGCGCGTCGTTTTCGGAACGCTTGTTGGCCGAAGCCGGTATCTCTACCGTCGCCGGCAATGGGTTCGGACCCACCGCCCAGAACTATGTGAGGATGAGTCTAACCCTCGGTAGAGAAGGCCTCATGGACGCCTTCGACCGCATCGAGAAGATGTTGCAATCCTAGGAGCTTGTTGTTCAACACGCCGCTAGTCGGCCGTCAGCGCCACACCCCAGGTATCCGCAAAAGCCAGCTTTTCGACCGGCCTGCGCGAAATCGGCCCGTGGCCCCCGAGTTGCGGGTAGCCGATGGGTAAGAACGCGCAGGTATACCAATCCTCCGGTATGCCAAGCAGGGATTTGACGGCGGTCTCTTCATAGCAGAGCAACGTCGTCAACGTACACCCTACACCCTCGGCCCGGCACGCGAGCATGGCGTTCTGCACCGCCGGGTACACAGACCCACCGCCAACCACGGTCGGCCGATCGAGGTCGGCATCGGTGATTGCCATACGCCCGGGATTGAAACAAAACACCAAAATCACGGGCGCGTCAGCCATGTTTTCACCCAGGTGGTCGGCGGCGTCGAGCATGCGTTGCTGTTTCGCCTGTGCCGTGCCTTCCAGGCGCGCAACACCTTGGGCCGCGCCAACGCGGTATTTTGCCCATTGCGGCCGATACAGGTCGCCAAGTCCGCACCGCTTGTCGGCATCCCGCACCACGACGACACGCCATGGCTGAGCGTTGCCGCCGCTCGGAGCCCACGCAGCAGCCTGTAAAACGCGACCTAGCACGTCCTCGGGCAACGGATCCGACCGCAGTCGCCTGACCGCGCGCAATGTCGACATAGCTTCGTACAGATCGACACTCATGGCTCAGTCCCCTAGCGCCAGGCCCAACACGACGGATGTCGAGCAGTGATATAGGTTGTTGGTGGTGCCGTGACACCAGTTGATGTCGTTGGCTTTTGCGGGCTGATAAACCGGTCGGTCGCCTTCGTTGGTATGGCAGAAACAGCGCCCGCACGAGTTCTTACCGCAACAATCGTTGTACGAGATGATGTAGTCCTTGCCATCCACAGGGTTGGTGCAGGTACCGATCCAAGTGACAGGCGAAGATTCGGTCCCCGGTGGACAACTCACCACCGTACCCCCACAACAACCACACAAGAATCCGTCGATCGCGCAGTGTCGCCAGTAGTCACAACTCAGCGGATCGCCCTGCTCCTGCGGTTGCGGCGGCTTCGTGGGATCGGCCGCGTGTCCTCGTGCAACCGGCAACAGAGGTATGGCGCCGGCGCCAACCAGGGCGACCCCAAAGCGGCT
>CBDTZM010000095.1:0-6803 GCA_965364915.1 uncultured Pseudomonadales bacterium
CACCCATCCAATTAATCGATAAAGAGACGGGAACCGAGCACCGGACGCGCAGCGCGGCGGATGGCCGCTATGTCATCGGCGACATTCCCGCCGGCGTCTACACGGTGGCGATCGCCATGCCCTGCTGTGAGCTCAAGAGCTTCATGAAGGAGGATCTGGAGATCGGCGCAGACGGCCTCCGGTTCGAAATTCACATGGTGGAAGGTTTGTCACTGCACACGCTGGGTGACGATCCGGCCACCATCGCCGACCTTGTACGCGCGCGTCAGGAAATTCCCGACCTGCCAACGCCAGAACTGGCGGACGGTAAACCGGATTTGTCCGGTGTGTGGTTGATCGGGATCGATCCGTTTCCGTCGGCGCCCAACCTCACCGATTGGGCGGCAGGGATCACCGAACAGCACATCGCATCGCTCTTCCGGAACTCGCCGAATACCCGGTGTCTGCCTGAGGGCATTCCAATTCCGGGCGCCGTTCCACCGTTCATAGGCAAGTTTGTGCAGACGGACGACCTGCTGCTGATCCTCTTCGAAGCCCCGCCCGGTTTCCGGCAGGTGTTTCTCGACGGGCGCGCCCATCCCATCGATCCCAACCCGAGTTGGACGGGACACTCGATTGGTGAGTGGGACGGCGATACGCTGGTGGTGGACACGGTGGGCTTCAACGATCGGATCTGGCTAGGTCCGCACCCGGTGACAGAAGCCATGCACATGGTCGAGCGCTTCCGGCGCACGGATTACGGTGTGATGGAAGTGCAGATGACGTACGCGGATCCGGCCGTGTTCAACGAGCCATGGGTGGAGAATCGTGTGTTTGACCTGGCGCCGCAGGAAGAGCTGATGGAGTACGTCTGCGAAAACAACAAATGGGCGCAGGCCTACTCGGATTCCGACTAGCTCAGCTAATTGGAACCCTTGCTGGACGCACCGGACAACTCCCGGCCGTCGGCGAAGGCCACGGTCTTGGCGCTGGCCATATCGGTACCGTCCTTAGCTCGGTAGCCGGAGATCTTCACCTCGTGGCCAACCTGTAGCGTTTTGCGGGACCAGCCGCGCCGGATGAGGCCATTGGGGCTGCCCATCTCGAACGCCCAGCGTGCGGTGCTGCCGTCGTCGTTTTCGACTTCGACGTAAAACCAGGTGTGCGGGTTCATCCACTCGAGTCTGACCACCGTGCCGGTGACCTCGATGGCGTCCTCCCCGTCGAAGACTGCGGCAAACGCGTGATGGGCGCTGGCGGGGGCCGCGAGACTCAAGAGTGTGACAAGGGCGGCAAACAGACCGGTGCAGCTTCTCATCGTGGCGGACCCCTTCCGAGACGTGATGTGGGCGATTCTACTACTTTTCTGCAACAAAGTAACAAACGGCACGGGCTAGTTAGTTCCTGTCCGGAAATTCGCGTCCTGCGAATTTCCTCTGTCGGTTTTCTGCGAAAACCTCGCATTTTTCTTCGAAAAATGGTCGGGCATCCCTGCCCTCCACTAGCGCGGTCTCAGAATGCTGCGCATTCTGGACAAGCACTAGCTAACCTGTGGTTCTAATCCCGATAGCTACTGACCGACGGTAGCCGAGCACCGGTGCCCGGCGCCGGTGGTGGTTCCGCCACGACCGGCATACGCAAGGTGCCGATACCGTCGATCGTGGCGATGATTTCCTCGCCCGGTTGCAAGAAACGTTGACTGCCGCGGACCGCCGTGCCGGCGCCGACGCCGCCGGATGTGCCGTTGTTGATCACGTCGCCGGGAAACAGCGTGACGATCGACGAAGCGTACTCGATGAGCTCATAGAGGGAGTGAATCATGTCGCCGGCCGTGGCTTCCTGCATCTTGGTATCGCCCACACTCAGGGTTTGTCTAAGGTTCTGCATGGGGTCGCCGTAGAACTCTTTGGGCACGATCCAAGGGCCCATGGGCGCGAACGTGTCGTGTCCCTTGCCGACGAACCAGTCGAGTCCCAGCGGATTGCCGCCGGGTGGGCGGCCGCCACGGTCGGAAATGTCGAGCGAAACCATGTAACCGAAGATGTAGTTCTGGGCGTCTTCGGCGGAAACGTATTTCGCGGTGCGGCCTATCACGGTGGCGAGCTCGACCTCCCAATCGGTGCGGTCGCGGCCGTGTGGAATCACCACCGCAGCGCCGTTGCCGATCACCGCACCTCGGCTGGGTTTCAAAAACAGGTACGGTACGCCGCGGTTTTCGCGGCGTTGTCGACGAGCGGTGGCGCGCGCTTCGTCGGTGCCCGTCTCGTTGACGTGCGAATAGAAATTGACCGCCGCGTTCAGAATCTTGCCGGGATACATGATGGGCGGCAGCGTGCGCAGTTCTCCGACGCCGTGGACGAAGTCCGGTTTGGCGTCTTGGTTTAGCCGATCTGACGCGACCAAGTCGTTGACGATCTCGACCAGTCGCAGTTTCACGCCAACGTCATAGCGACTGATCAGTTCGAGCATGTCTCTCGGCATCGGCAGCTTAGGGTGGCTTGCGTCGGCTTCGAAGGCCGCGTTCGCCGCGTGGAGGTCTACGATCAGCGCGTCACGCAAGACGATGCCCACCGTTGGCGTACCGTTGATCTCGAACGTTCCCAGCTTGAACGGTTCCAGCGCGGCCGGTTGTGCAGCGGCCGTCGCGGCTAGCGCCAGCCCCGAGATGGTTGTAAAAAGAGCCCATCGCCAAGTCGTCATACGTTCCTCCCATGCACTGTAGATCCGGTATCTTACCGGGGGATAGGGGTACACTGCAGCCAACGAACGGGGGGATTCACCGTGCCTAAACAGCAAACGGCCTGCGAACACTGTCGTGAAACGGCAAGCTACGTCAGAACCCAGATCCACGACCTGGAAGATCCCAAGACCGATGAACACGTCGGCTCGACGCCAATGGTGAAGGGCGGCGACGTACACGTCTACAAGTGCGGCAAGTGTGGGCATCTAACCCGGATCCCGGTATCCGTTTGACGGTTTTACGATAGGATGTAAGCAACGCAGGTGACGTTGTAAGCCATGGCGAAAACCACCGCAGACGTATCGAACCTACCGGTTATCGATAATCCGGGACGCATCGCCATTCTGAAATCGAAATGGTATCCGGAGGTCGTCGACAGTTTGGCCGACGTTTGCGAACGCGTGTTGCGCGAGCGTGGCTTCGACCGGGTCGAGGTGCACACGCTGCCCGGCTCGTTGGAGCTGCCGCTGGCCGCCGCCGACCTGCTCGAAACCGATACTGACAAGTCGATCGACGCGGTGATTTGCTTTGGCGTTATCTTGAAAGGCGAAACGCTACACTTCGAGATGATCACGAGTGAGTGCATGCGCGGGCTAGGCGAGGTGATGCAGAAGTATCGGCGCCCGATAGTCGTCGAGGTGCTACCGGTTTTGAAAATAGAACACGCGTTGGAACGTGCAGGCGATGACGAGTTCAACAAAGGCTACGAGGCTGCGGCAGCCGCGATAGAGATGATCCATTGGCGGCGCAACCTTCCGTGGTGAGCGGCGCCAACGAACGCATCGCATACTACAACGGCGAGTACTTGCCGGAAGGGGAAGTGCGTATTCCGTTCCGCGATCGAGGCTTTCTGTTGGGCGATGGTGTGTTCGACATGACCCGCACGTTTGGCGGGCGCATCTTCAAGATTCGCGAACACGTCGAACGGCTGCAGCGCTCGCTGAACGCGATGCGTATCGAATCCGGCCACACCGTCGACGAGCTGGTGCAGATCAGCGAGGAAGTGTTGCGATTGAACGCCCACTTTCTGGACGAAACCACCGACTATTGGGTCGCGCAGCGTGTCTCCCGCGGTATCAATGCGGTCGGCGACGAGGGTTGGGATCAAGATGGCGCGACGGTCATCGTCGAGTGTATCCCGTTGCCTTTGCAAGCCAGGGCCAGCTACTACCGGGATGGACTCGACATCGTGATCTCGCCGGTGCGTCGAACGCCGCCGGACGCGTTGACGCCGCGTGCCAAGACCGCCAACTATCTGAATTTGATCAACGCCAACTTCGCCACACAAGCTGCGGGGCCAAACTCGTATACGATTCTGTTGGATACCAACGGCAACATCGCCGAGGGGCTTGGCGCCAACATCTTCTTTGTCAGGGACGGTGCCTGTTACACGCCGCAAGAGCGCTACGTGTTGCCGGGCGTATCCCGAGCATGCGTGATGGAATTGGCCGAGCAACTCGGCATCGAGGTCGTCGAGACCGATTTGGACTTTCACGACGCCTACAACGCGGACGAGATGTTCGTGACATCGACAAGCCTGTGCATTGTGCCGGTACGGACTTTCAACGGTGCCGAAGTCGGGGACGGTCAGCCCGGCGCGGTCACCCGGTCGATTACCTCAGCGTACCGCGAGCTCGTAGATTTCGACTTCGTTGGTCAATATTTGGCACATCTCGACTAGCGGTCTTGTTTCATCAGCCGCTGTTTTTGCCGGTCCCAGTCGCGGTCCCGTTGTGTTGCTCGTTTGTCGTGCAGTTGCTTGCCTTTGCCCAGGGCGATCTCGCACTTCACTCTATGTTTTTTCCAATACATCGCGGTGGCGATGCAGGTGTAGCCTTTCTGCCGGGTCGCGGCAAACAGCTTGGCGAGTTCTTTCGTGTGCAACAGCAGCTTGCGAGTGCGTTGCGGGTCAGCGACGACGTGGGTCGCCGCGCTCGATAACGGTGTGATATTGGAACCTAGCAGCCAAGCTTCACCGTTGCGCAACAGTACATAGCTGTCGACGAGTTGGACTTTCCCCGAGCGCACGCTCTTGACTTCCCAGCCTTCCAAAACCAGGCCGGCCTCGAAGCGTTCCTCCAGCAAATAGTCGTGGCTCGCGCGTTTGTTCAGCGCGATGGTGCTACTCGTTTTGCCCTTACTCGGTTTGGGTTTCGTTGCCATGGGAGGAGTATAGGGCGTGGGTTGTGACGGTTATAGCGTTGCGCCACAATGCGCCGCCAACGCCCACCAGCCGAGGTCACTAGATGGCGAATAGTTCGGAATCAAGACATGGGATGTGGTCTAGCCGCTGGTTATTCGTGCTGGCGGCGGCCGGTTCGGCCGTCGGGTTGGGCAACATCTGGAAGTTTCCCTACATCGCCGGGGAGAACGGCGGGGGCGCTTTCGTACTGATCTATCTTGTGTGCGTTGTCTTGGTAGGGTTGCCCATCATGATTGCCGAAACGATGATCGGCCGCGAGGGACGCCAGAGCCCGATAAACACGATGCGTATGCTCACGCAACAACACCGTCGCAACCCCGCGTGGGTGTTGATCGGTTGGATGGGCGTGCTTGCCGGGTTCTTGATTTTGTCCTATTACGGCGTCATTGCCGGGTGGGCCCTGTACTACATCATGCGCATGGCCCAAGGTACGTTTACCGGTGTATCCGCTGAATTTGCCAACGAAGCGTTCAACGATTTGCTGGCCAATCCGTGGCAGATGGTGTTCTGGCAGACGTTGTTCATGGCGTTGACGGTTTACATCGTTGGCCGCGGCGTGGTCAAAGGGTTGGAAACGGCCATTCGCTGGTTCATGCCGATGCTGTTCGTGTTGCTCATCGTGCTGGTGGGTTACGGCGTCAATTCCGGGGGTTTTGCCCAAGGCGTCGACTTCATGTTCAGCTTCAACTGGGAGGCGGTGACCGGCGAGGCGTTGCTCATCGCGATGGGTCAAGCCTTCTTCACGTTGAGTCTCGGTATGGGTGCGATCATGGCCTATGGGGCGTATCTACCGAGTTCGGTTTCGATCACCCAATCCATCGTTACGATTGCGGTGCTGGATACCGTGGTGGCCATCGCCGCCGGGCTTGCCATCTTTCCGATCGTCTTCGCCAACGGCCTCGACCCGAGTCAGGGCGAGGGGTTGATGTTCGTGACCGTGCCCTTGGCGTTTGGTCAACTGCCGTTTGGCGCCTTGTTCGGCGCGATCTTCTTCATCTTGGTGAGCTTCGCAGCAATCACTTCCGCGATCTCGTTGACCGAGCCGGCCCTGGCCTATCTGGTCGAGGAATACAATGCTAAGCGCTCGCGCGTGGCTATCTCGCTCGGCGTGTTTTGCTGGTTGTTGGGTATCGGTACGGTTTTGTCATTCAACGAATGGGCCGACGTCTTCGTGGTAGGCGATCTGACCATATTCGCGTTCGTCGACTACGTTTCGCAAAACATCATGTTGCCGCTCGGCGGGTTGCTCATCGCGTTGTTCGCTGCCTTTGCCCTGCCGAAAGCGGTGGTAGTGAGTCAACTCGGTTTGAAGAGCAAGGTCTCCGAGTTGACTTGGAAGGTACTTGGCGGCGTGGTCGCGCCCTTGGGCGTGCTGACCGTGTTCGTTGTTACGATCGTTGGAGTCGACACCATCAAGGAATGGTTTTAGGCGAGTGACACAACTGCACCGCTCGGCCCTGTTGCCTTACCCGGTGGCCGGGGTGTTCGCGATCGTCAACGACGTGGAACTCTATCCTGAGTTTCTGCCCTGGTGCAAAAGCGTTTCGGTATTGGTCAACGAACCGGGGTCGGTGGTCGCAACGCTCGCGGTAGAGGCCAGAGGTATCAAGGAACACTTCACCACATCGAATACATTGGTCAAGGACAAGTCGATCCGCTTGAGCCTGGTCGAAGGACCGTTCAGTCACTTTGATGGCGAATGGCGGTTTACCGAGGTAGGCGGGGACCAGGGCTGCAAGGTGGAACTCGATCTCAGCTTCGGTTTCAGCGGTGCCAAAAGTTTACTGGCGGGCGCTTTCAAACGCGTGTTTGCGCACGCGGCAGATTCGTTGATGGACGCTTTTTGCAAGCGGGCTCATCAACGGCTGAGCGGCTGGCATG
>CBDTZM010000096.1:0-6802 GCA_965364915.1 uncultured Pseudomonadales bacterium
GCACCTGCCATATAAGTATCGTCGGGAAACGGCGCATCGTAGGCCGCCACCCGGGCTTGTGCGAGAGTACCGCCGGAAGAGAACTTGACCACGTCACTGACCCGGAAACCAGCGCTTTCCGAACAGAACTTGACCCAATGTAAAAAACCCATACCCGAATCGTCCCCGGCCATCGCCATGCCCATCTCGGCCACGCTCGCGTGCACGGGAATCGACTCATAGTGCGCGCGCATCCTATCGCTAACCTGTTGCACTTGACCGTCCTCCACCCCTTTTGCATCCGGCAAGCCCGTGTTTGCCGCGACGATGCGGGCAAAGCGCTCAGGCATTTCCGCTGCGGTGCGCAGCCCAATCAGCCCGCCCCAGTCCTGACACACCAACGTGATGTCCTGAAGATCCAGGTTCGTCAACAAGCCTTTGAGCCACGTAACATGGTTGGCGTAGGTATAGTCTGATCGCGAGGTGGGCTTATCGGACCTGCCAAAACCGATGAAGTCAGGCGCCACGACCCGATGACCCTTCTCGACAAATCGCGGAATCATCATCCGATACAGGTACGACCAGGTTGGCTGACCATGCAAGCAGAGAACCAGTTCTCCATCCTCGGGCCCTTCGTCGACGTAGTGCATACGTAACTCACTACCGTCGTCGGTCGTAACTTGAGTGTAATGAGGGGTAAAGGGATACCCCTCGAGGTCGGCGAATCGTTCGTCGGACGTGCGTTGGAACTCCATGAAAATCCCTTCCCCGTTTTTCGCTATCCAGCATGTCTAAGGTGCCCGACATAGATTACGATCGAACCATCGCTTTGCCAACGAGAACATCGCCATGTTGAAGTTGTATTACGCCCCGGGAACCTGTGCCCGAGCATCGCACATTGCGTTGAGAGAAGCCGATGCGGACTTCGAATTGCAGTTAGTCGATTTTACGATCACCGAGCAACGCACGCCGGAGTATCAGGCGGTCAATCCGAAAGGTCGGGTGCCCGCGCTACAGACCGACGCGGGTATCTTGTCGGAAACGCCGGCGATACTAGCGTACATTGCACAATCCTTCCCGGCCGCCAAGTTGGCGGCGCTGGACGACCCGTTCGAATTCGCCCGCCTCCAGTCGTTCAACAGCTATCTATGCGCGACCGTGCACGTAGCCCATGCACACCGTCGCCGAGGTGCTCGTTGGGCCGACGACGACGCGGCGATCGAAGCCATGCGGCGCAAGACGCCCGAGAGTGTTGCTGCTTGTTTCCGACTGATCGAAGATCACTACTTGATCGCCCCCTGGGTGATGGGCGCTAGCTACACCGTCGGTGATCCTTATCTGTTCACCCTCACCCAGTGGTTGCCATTCCACGATATCGATCTCACTGAATACCCTAAAATAGCGGATCATCACAACCGCATGCTCGAACGACCCGCGGTGCAAGCCACCCTGGCCGCCGAGCCGACCAGAAAGGATTAGGATGGAACTCGACACACGCATCAAGAACGCTTGGGAGGGCCGCATTTCCGGCTGCATGCTCGGCAAAGCGGTGGAACGATTCTCGATGCGCCAAGGGCAACCGGCGTTGGCCGAATATCTGGCCAGCAACGATGCGCTCCCGTTACGCGACTACATTCCGTACACAGCCGATCTTCCAACGCCGCTCGACAAACGCTGTTGTCGAGGCAACCTCACGCGCAGCGAAGCAGACGATGACATCAACTATTCGTTCCTGGCGCTGCTGATGCTCGAAGCCCACGGCAAGACACTCACAACCGAACAAGTCGCCAGAACTTGGCTGCAAAAGCTACCGGTGGCCATGACGTTCACCGCGGAACGCGCGGCCTACCGAACGCTTCTCAACAACGCCCACGAATGGTTTCCCGAGGGCCATGCGCCGGATTTCGATCTCAGCGAGTGCGCCGACAACGAGTACAACGACTGGATCGGCGCGCAGATCAGAGCGGACGTGTACGGCTGGGTTTGCCCCGGTGACCCGGAACTCGCCGCCAGTTTGGCAACCGCAGACGCCGAGTTGTCGCATCGTGACGATGGCGTTTACGGTGCTGTCTTCGTCGCTGCACTTGGGGCCGTCATTCCTGGGTCGCGTTCGCTAGACGCAGCCATCGATGCGGCCCTCCAGCATATCCCGACCACCTCGAGATGCGCCGAGGCGATCGCCATCGCCCGTAATCTCGTGGAGGCGGGGCTGGACGACGGGTCGATTCGTGAACGCTATGCCGATCTCAGCGTCGTGCATACGGTCAACAACCTCGCCCTGGTCGTGTGGGCACTGCTGAAAAACCCGGACGACTTCAGC
Source organism: uncultured Pseudomonadales bacterium (assembly GCA_965364915.1). Classification (GTDB taxonomy): domain Bacteria; phylum Pseudomonadota; class Gammaproteobacteria; order Pseudomonadales; family Azotimanducaceae; genus Azophilus. The sequence goes on from CBDTZM010000096.1 coordinate 2,300, forward strand.
GCCGCTATCGGCGACGTCGTGGCTGCCGGGCTCGACACCGATTGCAACGGCGCGACCGTTGGTGCCCTTTGGGCTTTGCAAGGCAAGCCCGTACCAAGTCACTGGACCGAACCGTGGCAAGGCGTCGTCAACGTCTCGCTCGGCGGTTACTCGGAAATCGGACTGGACGAACTGGTCGCACGAACCGTCGCCGTCGTCTAAAACCTGGTGGCGGCACCGTAACAAACTAAAGGCCGCTGAAGAGACCCAAAACCATCGCTGGTGCGACATATCTATGCAACGCCCAGCCGATACTGTAGATGCTGTTCAACACGCCGATCTTCTTCTTGTTCTTCGCGACGTTTTTCGTCCTATACAGCTTCGTTTTCCTACGGCGTTTTCCGCGGCTACTGCTGATCCTGACCGGCAGCCTGGTGTTCTATGCGGGTTGGAATTACCGGTTCATTCCGCTTCTGGTGTTCAGCGCCATCGTCGACTACTTCATCGCGATCGGCATTCACCGCACACGGGACGCGAGACGCAAGAAGCTGCTGCTCGCGGCCTCGATCGTGACGAATCTCGGCATTCTTGCGGTGTTCAAATACGCCGACTTCGCCATGCAGTCCGTCGTCGAACTGCTGTCGGCATTCGGCTACCAAGCGTCCTGGCCTGTGTTAGCACTCGTGTTGCCCGTCGGCATCTCGTTCTACACGTTTCAAAGCATGAGTTACACAATCGACGTGTACCGCGGCGACATGCAACCGCGCAAGGGCTTACTGCAGTTCACAGCGGCACTGGCGTTTTTCCCGCAACTGGTCGCCGGCCCGATCCTGCGCGCAAGGCAAATTCTGCCTCAGCTCGAAGTTCTACCGACGCCGACCTGGAACGGCGCCAAACACGGATTCGTTTTGATCACGGTAGGCCTCTTCAAGAAAACCATCGCGGATCTATTGGCGGGTCTGGTGAGCACGGCGTTCGACGGAGGTCCGGTCAGCGCGATGGAGACCTGGACGGGCGTGCTGGCGTTCGCTGCACAAATCTACGGCGACTTTGCCGGCTATACCGACATGGCGATCGGCGTCGGTTTGATTCTCGGCTTCAACATCCCGACGAACTTTCGCCTACCCTATTTCGCGAGCTCGCCGGTCGACTTCTGGCGGCGTTGGCACATCTCGCTTTCCACCTGGTTGCGCGACTACCTCTACATCAGTCTCGGCGGCAACCGTAACCACCGCTATCGTAACGTCCTCATCACCATGTTGCTGGGTGGTCTGTGGCACGGGGCCGCCTGGACATTCGTGGTTTGGGGCTTCTTTCACGGCTGCTTGATCGTCGCAACCCACCAGCTGTCGGCGAGCCGCACGTTCCGGTCTTTCAGTGAGTCTCAGCAATGGGCGCTGCGCCTCGTCAAGTGGGCGATGACGTTTTATCTCGTGTTGATCGGATGGGTGCTGTTCAGAGCACCAGATCTTGCCGCCGCGGTCACCGTGCTGGCCAGCATGCACTCGCTCGCCTCGATTACGGCAGCGCCTAGCGGCGCTGGTATCTATCTGGCCCTGACGATCGCGGCGCTCGCGATCATGCATCTCGTGGACTTGGCGGTCATCAAGTTCGGCGCCGGCATCGAGCGGCGTGCTTGGCTGCTGTGGCCGCTACTCATCTTCTTCCAAACACTCTGCTTTATCGTTGGAGCACCCAGTGAAGCCTTCATCTATTTCCAATTCTGATTCTTCTCACGATGAGGCGTATCAGACGTCGGATCCAAGCGACCGTCTACGCGTCGCCGTTAGAACACTACTCGCAGGCGTGCTCGTGTTCGGCAGTGTCGTCGGCTGTTACAACGGTCTGCTGAGTCTGATCGGAGACTACAACGGTCGATTGGTCGCACAACTTGAACATCTTCCCCTCATCGTTGCGGAGAATCGTGACAAGTTGAAGGTGTTCGTCGTCGGCTCGTCGATGGTGCAAGCCGGATTTGAGCCAACGGTATTCGACCGCGCGACACACGCAATGGGCATCGAAACCATCAGCTATAACTATGGGGTCGGCAACCTGGATCCCAACTACCAAGTTTTCATCACTCGCCGTATTCGAGACCAGTTTCTGCAAGGTGACGAAAAACTGGCGCTCACGTTGCTCGAGTTCAATCCGTTTCAGGCGACCATCCGCAGAAGCGGATTCGGCTCGATCACCGCGGATCAAAACATCGCCGTACTCGCAAGCGATGCGGAACTCTGGCAGATGACCCTGGATGACCCTACGCGCGGCATTCGCCTCTTCAATATCCGTTACCTGCGTGACGGCCTGTCGGCCGAACTCATCACCAGCGCGACCGCGCTCTTCAACCAGGGGCAGAACACCAGTACCGAGGCATACCAAAAGGCGGCCCGGCGCACCACCGAGCTGTGGGCACGCTTCAACGAACTGCGCGACACAGATGCCTCCGTCCAAGGATCCGACCAATGGAACGCCGCCACTCGCGGGGGGCGCATCGACAAATCGCAACTCTCGCAAAAAACCCTGGACGCCTTGGGCGAATGGGCAGCCAGCCGTCGCTATTCCGGGTTCATGGAGAACGACTTGGCGCGGCGCGTGAGAGGCGCAGACATATTGGAGTTAGAGTTTGACGAAAGATCGATCGAGGCGTTCATCGCCATGGTCGAGGATCTCAAGGTCGTGTCCGAGACGATCGAAGTCATTCTGCTGCCTCGCAACACGGATTGGGTCAACTACGCACCGGATGTGCAACGACGCCTCGACGACGTGCTGCGCCGTATCGAATCATCGACCGGCGTCGGTGTCAGAAACTACCAGGTCGATCCCCGCATCACCCCCGAGCACTTCCTCGACACGACGCATTTTTCGTACTACGACGGCATCGATGTCTTCACGAAAATGTTGGCAGAAGACTACTTAGGGAGCCTCTGACTAGATGTGCTCGGCTATGACGAGGGCGGCGCATAGCCTATTCTTGGCCGAGCTCTTTCCCCGGAGGGGAGCACTCGAGTGAAGACGATCCTGACCGCGATCTGCCTGATAATGACGTTGGGCGCGACCGCCCTCGAAGCGGCAACAACCGATAGCCTCGCACAGGCCGACGTTGTGTCGCTTACCCAAAGCTACCTCGACCGGCTCGATATCGATCAACGCGCAGCTTCCGATGCCTATTTCGAGGGCGGGTATTGGTTGGATGTCTGGGGTTTGCTCTATGCGCTGGCGATCGCTTGGGCGCTATTGCATTATGAAATATCGACCAGGATGAGAGATTTCGGTGAACGGATCAGTCGTTTCTGGTTCGTGCGGGTCGTTGCGTATATCGTCCAGTACACGTTGCTCGTGTTTATCGTATCGCTGCCTCTTGTGATCTACAGGGGTTTCGTTCGAGAGCACGATTACGGACTCTCGAATCTATCGTTCGCTGCTTGGTTCAACGAACAGTTGATCGGATTGGGCGTCGAGTTGGTACTCGGCACGCTCGGCATCGCCTTGATCTATCTCGTGATTCAGAAGGCACCTAAGACCTGGACCCTTTGGGGATCCGTTGCCGGACTCGGCATGCTCGGCTTCGTGTTCATGATAGCGCCCGTGTTCATCAACCCTTTGTTCAACGAATACACCCCGCTGGAGGAAGGACCGTTGAAGGCTAGGATTCTGTCTCTCGCCCGCGCCAACGGCGTGCCGGCAGAGGAGGTTTATCAGTTCGACGCGTCAGTTCAGTCGACGCGCATCAGCGCCAACGTCAGTGGGCTATTCGGTACCACCCGAATCAGCCTGAACGACAATCTGCTCAATCGAACCAGTCCTGCAAGCATCGAGGCCGTCATGGGCCACGAGATGGGCCACTACGCACTGAATCACAGTCAAAAAATGCTCGTCTCGTTCGGCATTCTCATGGTGATCGGTTTCACGTTCGTGCGCTGGGCGTTCGAGCGAGTGAACAGACGCTCGTGGGGTATTCGGGGCGTGAGCGATATTGCCGGCTTACCCCTCGTGTTTGCCTTGTTCTCGGCGTACCTGTTTCTCATCACGCCGATAACCAACAGCATCATTCGCATCAACGAAGCCGAAGCCGACATCTACGGACTCAACGCCTCGCGTCAACCCGACGGATTTTCCGAGGCTATCCTCGGCCTGTCGGAATATCGCAAAATGCAGCCGGGATACTGGGAGGAGGTCATTTTCTTCGACCATCCCAGCGGCTATAACCGGATCCATATGTCTATGCAGTGGAAAATGGAAAACCCGTAATCTGTCCAATAGAGGAGAGACGATGACGAAGGCCGGCGAAATTCGAGAAATCTGGCGCTTCCCCGTCAAGTCGATGCAAGGGTCCAAGATCGACAGCTGCGCGGTCTCCAAGACCGGCGTACTGGGAGACCGACGCTGGGCGATGCGCGACGAGCAGCGCCAGGAGATTCAGTGGGGCAAGTTGCACCCGGCGCTGATGTTGTGTTCAGCGCGCTACCGTGAAGAACCGACGAGCGATGAGATTCAGCAGGTCGATGTGACGTTCCCCGATGGTGA